>JBCCWF010000186.1:0-11523 GCA_039194035.1 Cyanobacteria bacterium P01_E01_bin.6
ATTTGATATTAAATCCGACTTATTCCGTTTTTAGCGATGAAGACTTTGTTATTCCACATCCAAAAGTTGGTATTTCTGCTAGCTATTCAGATGGTGATTATCTTCGTGCTTTATCTGTTTTTTTCAGCTCCAGCATAATTCATTATTTTTTGTTCTTTCAAAGTTCATCATGGGGTGTTGATCGTAGTTTAGTCAGCCCGAAGGATGTAAGGAGTATTCCAATTCCGGATATGTCTGCTGAGCAAATTTCTGAATTAGCTTTTTTGCAAAGGGAGCTACAGAACCTAGAGAGTGGTAACGGTGTTTTCAATGATTATCTTCAGGAACGACTTGATAAATCAATTGAGACTATTCTCAAAATACCTGAGAGTCTCAGTATTATAGCTAGAGATTTTGTTCAAGTGCGAATCAAGTTAAATAAGGGAAAGTCAGTTCTCTCTGCAACTGAGTACCCACAAGAAAGTGATCTATTTGAGTATGGTTCATATTTGAGGAATGAACTTGATGCTTTTACTGAAGGAAGTGGGCTTCAGCACAAAGTTAGATTAATCCACTCAAAACAGTTAATTGTATGTTCAGTTGAATTTGTCGCTTTAGACGATCCTAATTCGCTAGAAGTAACTGTTGAAAAGGCACAGGGGGATTTATCTTTATTTCTAAGTCACATTCAGGAGAAAGCTAAACAACGCTTTAGTCAATGGGTTTATGTGCAGCGAAGCCTTCGTATCTTTGAGGATTCAAGGGTTTATATCTGTAAGTCTCCGCGTTTAATTGATTGGACTAGAACTCAAGCTCTGAATGATTCTGATGATATTATTGCAGAAATTCTCTCTGCAAGCCGTGAACTCCATGAGGTGGTTCGGTAATGGGAGCAGAGAAACTGAACTCATTTACACGGAGTTCGTATGATTATGGATTTCGGCGAGATGCACATCAGCTTCTTGCGTGGGGGTATCAAGATGCTTTGGCAGAAATCCACTGCAATCTCCAAGAGGAGGAGATCACAGGGCTGATAGTGGAGGCGATGGAGAAAAGGCTTGATAACCCTTCCACTCCAGAGAAATTTGATCGATACTCTATTGATGAAGAGAAGCCAATTGCCGTTGAAGGGCGTAAAGGTAAAAAGAGACGACGATTAGACTTGGTAGTGGTTAGTGGTCACAGTCGTCCAAGACCTAAGTACATATTTGAAGCCAAACGACTACGAAAAAATGGTTATCCCATTGGAAAATATGTGGGTGAAGACGGGCTGCAATGCTTTGTTAAAGAAGTGTACGCATCACAATACCCAGAAGCAGCAATGGTAGGGTATCTTCAAAGTGATGGTGCAAGTTATTGGAAGTCCGAATTGAAGCGAAGCTTCGATGGAGATCTAAACAATGATTTGCGTATCATACAACTCTTGCAAAAAGTTCAAGTTCTATCTTCCATGCCTGATGTATGGGTTAGTGAACATGAGCGAATAATAGGAAGTTCGATAGCTGTGTATCATATATTTCTGAATTGCTCAGCATCTTCTGCACAAACGGCCAGCTAATTGGGATAGGGAGAATCCTCACAAATCCCCCCTCCCACACCACCCATCGTGCGGCTCCGCAATGGGCGGTTCTCAACCTAACTGCTAGACAAACTGACCGAGTTCTCATCGTACCCCTGGGCGTTCATCCAGAGATCGCGAATCGAGCGCAATCTCTGTTGTGCTAACCACTCATTGGTCATTCCCGTCTGCGTCGCCAAGGTCCGCGACAATCGCCAATCGCCCTTCCGGCTCAAGCTAGTTGAGAAAGCGTGTTGTCTCGGTGTTCCCAGCTTGAGCAGGTTGCCAATGCGTGTCCTCGGCCTACGCCACTGTTTCCAATAACTCATCCGAATTCGTCGCCTCAGCCAACTGTCTAATTCCGGGATTGGCCCATACAATTTGGACATGCCAAAGTAGCCCATCCATCCGCGCAGGTAAACGCTGATTCGTGCAAACCGTTATTCCATCGACACTCGCCATCGCCGCGAGGTCAAGCCCCGCAGCCGATGCTTGAAGTCTTGGAACGCACGCTCGGATCAAACAATCCGGATTCCCTGGAATGTAAATCCCAAATACTCCAAACGCTCGTTCGATGGGCAGATTGGGCAACAGATGGCTCAACCGGAGAGGCATCTCTGGCCGCTAAACGAGCAGTCTCCATCTTCTTCGCCCGCGCCCGCGCCCGCGCGATTGACGAGCGACAGCTCTTTAGAGCCATCAACCTGAAGCGATTTATAGCTCGTACCGAAGCACTACAATCAAAAATTCCCAGCCGAGATGCTTCAAGTTCTCAATTTAAAGCGTTTATCGATCAGGTCTGGCAAACGTGGTGTGAGCGGCTGGAGCTTGATCCTGACCTCCGTACCCATACAACGAATGAGCGTCAAGCGCTTGTTCGTTATCTCGACGCCCATCGCCTGATCGTTCGGTGTCGCAAGGCGGCAGTGCGGGTGTCGCGAAAGGAGTGGGAGAAGATTGAAGCACGGATGTTGACGCTGAGAGAATGAGGTGATTTTAGATTGCCGATTTTAGATTTTGGCGAGGAGACGACGTAACAATGACAGTACTGATGTGGCCTCTTGCATTGCTAGCACTGTGGCGTATTGATGAAGAGGATCGTCAACACTAAACAGACATGGTTAGGATTTAAGCTGCTACCATCATCTGTCCACCAAGGCACTTTTATGCTGATGCTCAGATAGTCGTGTGACAAACTCTGGCATTTATATCGTCCGATGGCTTTTTATGGAGAGAGGTTTCAAAGGGTGCCAAAGCCTTTTTTCTTTTTTCCTTTCTTCTTTTTCTTGGCGGCTTGCCCCGGTCGTTGCTGTCCACGCATCCCAGGAGCCATCCCAGGCATGCCACCGCCCATCAATCCACCCAAATCAGGCATGAAGTTTCCTTGCCCCATTTGCTGCATCAGCGATCGCATTTTTTGAAAATCGCTCACCAGCTTACTCACATCATTGAGCGATCGCCCTGACCCAGAGGCAATCCGACGACGGCGGCTCGGTGAACCTGCAAGCAATTCTGGGTGGCGCCTCTCTTCTAGCGTCATTGAGCCAATCATGGATTCGGCACGCTTCAGTTGCGCCTCACCTTCTTCTAGTTTGTCTCCAGAAATCTTGTTCATTCCTGGAATCATTTTGGCAAGCCCGCCCAACGAACCCATCGTTTTCAAGAGTCGAGTTTGCTTAAGGAAATCATTAAAGTCAAACTGAGCAGACAGGATTTTTTCCTGCATCTTCTCAGCTTCAGCAACGTCAAACTCTTCTTGTGCTTTCTCGACCAAGGTCAGGACATCGCCCATCCCCAGGATTCGAGAAGCCATACGATCGGGATAAAACGGTTGAAGGGCTTCGACCTTTTCACCCACACCAACAAACTTAATGGGTTGGCCTGAAATACGCCGAACAGAAAGAGCAGCGCCTCCCCGCGTATCGCCATCCAGTTTGGTCAGAATGGCTCCAGTAATGCCAATTTCGTCGTGGAAGGTGCGGGTCAGATTGGCCGCTTCTTGGCCCGTCATCGCATCTACAACGAGCAACACTTCGTCTGGATTGAGTGCTGTTTTGATATTCGCCAACTCAGACATCATGGTCTGGTCAATTTGGAGGCGTCCGGCTGTGTCAACGATGACCGTATCAATGCCGTCTGCCTTCGCTTTCGCTAGCCCTTGTCGAGCAATTTCCACCGGATCGGTATCTGTACCCAGTTCAAACACAGGAATATCAATTTGTCGCCCCAGCGTAACAAGCTGATCAACGGCAGCAGGGCGATAGATATCTGTGGCAACCAGGAGGGTACTCCGATTTTGTTTGCGTAGATGCAACGCGAGCTTGGCAGAAGCAGTTGTTTTACCTGTTCCCTGGAGACCCGCCATTAAAACGACAGTTGGAGGGGTTGTAGCTTCTTCAAGCGGAACGTTGGTATCGCCCATGACCGCAACCAATTCATCATGAACAACTTTGATGAATTGCTGGTCAGGTCGAACTCCTGCAACAACATCTGCACCTAATGCTTTTGTTTGAATTTCAGTGATAAAGCTTTTGACGACTTGGAGACTAACATCCGCCTCTAGCAAAGCGCGGCGAACTTCTCGGAGTGCGTCTTGAATATTGGATTCCGAGATTTTATCTTGGCCTCGAAGCTTTTTCCAGGCTCCTTCAAGTCGATCAGCAAGAGCGTCAAACATAATATCCAGTGGTCAATAGAACAGCTTCCGTATGTACCGAAGTATGTGGTAGAAGCAGTGCGGATTTTGATTCAGAATTGCAATCTACCATGTAACTATATTAAGCGTTGGTATCCCGAATTAATCGTCGGTATCTTGATCATGGCGGCTAGCATCATAAATTGCTTTGGGCTGTTGATGCTTTTTGAATCCGATCGCTAGAATTTACGCAGCCCTATGTCACGGAACGTGCTTGAAAAGGCTAAAAGAGCGAGATCGACATTAACGTGTGGCGTGTTGATGGGATCACTGTCTCGTTGAAAAATAAAAAAGGGAGAGCATTTGGAAACTCTCCCAACCATCAGGGTGCATCTTTTACCATGGTAGGTCATTTTTGGGATGAGGGGTAAGACCCCTCACGCTATTTTCGAAATTTATTACCGTTTATCGCTATCCCATTCACGACTTCTGATGCCACTTAGCAGGACGTAAGCTATGTTCTAAAGGAGTTATAAGGACTTGCATTGAAAATTTTGAATATATTACGAAACATGAAATTGATGCGGATAATGGTTTCTTAGCTTCGTGCTACGGTTGTTCGTTGTTTCACGACTCTTGTTTCACGACTCTTGTTTTACGACATAGTGATTTGGGTCGCGAGTGCTCAAATAAGTAGATAGGCATCAATAAACTCATTTTAAAAACCTGGAGAACGCCCCGGAGGGACGCTCTCCAGGTTTTTGGGTTTTAGTTTAATAACGCCAAGCGACTTAATCATTGGTCTTGTCAGCAATAGCCACGTCTTAGGCGACATGTTGATACGTACTATGGAGTCATTAAAACCAAAGCTCCAAATCCTGTGCCGACAGGATTTGAAAGGGTACGTTTGATCATGGCTAGCTGCTGATCATGGCTAGCTGCTGACCTATAACTACAAAGCGCTGATGTAAATTTCTCAAGAATGTTGAGGAACCTACATCAACGCTGGGTGTTTACAGATATTGCCTCGACTAGACGATTGCTTTAAGGCGTCTAGTCGTCATCAGTTAAAGGCTGAGTGACTAAGACTGAGTTGTTGTGGCTGCTGCTAGTTTCCTCCGCTTCGTAACCATCTTGAAGGTTTCAATGCGATCGCCCTCTTTCCAGTTAGCGAAGTTATCAAGACCAACACCGCATTCATAACCTGCGTTGACCTCTTTAGCGTCTTCTTTCATTCGCTTCAGCGAATCGAGGTTGCCCTCAAACACAACATCCGTACCTCGATGGACTCGGATACGACAGTTGCGTATCGCTTTACCCGACAGGATATAACATCCAGCCACAGCCCCTCGACCCACGGGGAAGACAGCCCGGACTTCGATTTCTCCAAGAGGTTCTTCAACCAACTCTGGCTCGAGCAAGCCTTCCATCGCTCCTTCGATGTCTTCCAAGAGCTTGTAGATAATGTCGTAATCTCGAATGTCAACACCAGCCCGATCCGCGGCCTGACGAGCGCCGCTTGCCAGTGTTGTGTTAAATCCAATGATGACAGCATTACTGGCGGCAGCTAAATCGACATCTGTCTCAGAAATCTCACCCGGTGCTGCAAATAACACTCGGACTTGGACTTCGTCCTGAGGAAGCTGCTGTAAGGAAGCCAAGATTGCTTCTACTGACCCCTGCACGTCGGCTTTCAGAATGAGGTTCAGCTCTTTCAGGTCACCTTCTTGAGCTTGAGCCGACAGCGTATTCAGACTGACACGACGAGATGCCATTGCTTGTTGTAAACGAGACAACCGTTGTTGATCAGCTCGTTGACCGGCAACTGAGCGCGCTTCCTTCTCTTCATAGAAGACATCAAATTCATCACCAGCTGCAGGAACATCACTTAATCCCAGCACCTCAACAGCGAAGGAAGGTGTTGCAGCATCTACACGCTGGCCTCGATCATCAATCATTGCGCGCACTTTACCAAAGACTGAACCGACAACAATCGATTCTCCAATACGCAATGTTCCGTTCTGTACCAGTAGAGTTGCAACAGGGCCACGAGCCTTGTCCAAATTGGCTTCGATGACTGTTCCTTTTGCAGGTCGATCTGGATTTGCGTAGAGGTCTTCGACTTCAGACACAAGCAAGATCATCTCTAGCAAAGTATCTAAGTTATCTCCATTCAGAGCACTGACCGGAACCATGATAGTCTCACCGCCCCATTCTTCAGGTACAAGTGCATGGTCTGTCAGCTCTTGCTTGACGCGGTCAGGCTGAGCACCCTCCTTGTCGATCTTATTGATGGCAACGAGAATCGGAACCTCTGCAGCCTGAGCATGCTTGATCGCCTCAATCGTCTGTGGACGAACACCATCGTCAGCCGCAACAACAAGAATCGCAATATCGGTTACTCGAGTTCCCCGAGCACGCATTGCTGTGAATGCCTCGTGACCTGGGGTGTCAAGGAAAACAATTTGCTGATTGTTGCCGTTGTGTTCAACATCAACGTGGTAAGCCCCAATGTGCTGCGTGATCCCTCCCGCTTCACCTTGAGCAACCTTGGTTTTACGAATGGAGTCAAGGAGGGTCGTTTTCCCGTGGTCAACGTGTCCCATGATAGTGACCACTGGAGGACGTCGCAGGAGTTTATCCAGATCGCTCGCTTCCAGCATGTCAGTGGTTTTCTTCGCTTCTGCTTCCGCTTCTGCTGCTTCAACGATGACATCAAATTCTTCGGCCACCATCGTGGCTGTCGGAACATCAAGGATCTGATTAATATTGGCTGCAATACCTTTGAAGAAGAGACTCCGAATCACTTCTGTTTCGGGTACAACCAACTGCTCGGCGAGATCGTGCAGAGAGATGCTGCCTTCTAGCACCAGAATCTCTGGACGCTCTTGCTGCTGGCTCTTCTCGCGGCGATCGCGTCGTTGGCTCTTACTTTCCCGTGGCCCACTAGATGACTTCTTCTTGCGAGGTCCCGATGCTGCTGCTGGCGGCTTAACTTGTTGTCCTGGGAGTCCTTTTGGCTTAGGCGGACGCATCAGTGAAAGACTGATTTGGGATAATGTAACGTCCTCGTTTGAGCCATCTAAATCATCATCAAAGCCAACTTCTAAATCGTCGTCGTCATCTTTAATAACTGGTTGTCGACGCTTTGGCTTTGTTTTATTTTGTTTTTCTAGCAGCTCTTGATCATCGTCATCTTTTTCATCATGATGCTTGGACTTTTTGACCGTGCGAGGTGGCATCGGTCGCCGAAGCTCAACAATATCAACGATGCCTGGAGCAGAATTATCGGTCGTCTCATCACCGGATGCTGGTTCAGATGATTTTGACGGCTTTGCTACCGTTCCATCGGTAGGGCGTCCAACGGGTTTCTTTAACCTAGGCTTTGGAGTCAGTGAGGGTTGTTCGCGATCGCCCCCTGGAGCTTTCGGACCTCTGGGTATTCTGACCTCTGGAACAGACTGATCTGGATTTCTTGCAGATGGTGCTTTCGGCGACGGTTGAATCGATGGCTTAGGTAAACTTGGCGCACCAGAGCGCTCGGCAACATCCGATTGAGGTCTACGGAGACTGGGTCGAGCAGGTGGCGCAACAAGCTGCGGAGTAACCTTCACTTTCTGCTCAACGACGTCTGCTTTTGGAGCAATGGGTGGCGCGGAGTAATCCAACGTATCAGATGCACCTGTTTCCAATGGGCGAGGTGGCTCTGCGACTGCAGATTCTACCGATGCTGGAGGCACGGCTACTCTAGCAGCAGGTGACATTGCCGTCTCTGAAGGGCGGCTTATCTGAGGCTTTGCCGCAAGTTCAGGAGAACTGGCAGTCTCCTGCGTTGGAGACTTTCTTCTGACCTCAAGGATCTGTGGTCTTTTCTTAATTGGAGCCTTAGAAATAGAAGACGTTGATTTGGTGCCGTTTGACTTACTAATAATCTTTTGCTTCTTTAAGGGAGTTGAGCGATTCGTAAACTTTTCCGAAGCAACTACTCGAATGCGGGCAGCGTCTTCATCCGTTATGGTACTGCTGTGGCTTTTTGCTGCGATGCTGAGCTGCTCACAAACTGCCAAAATGTCACGATTCTCTAAATCCAGTTCTTTCGACAATTCGTATATCCTAACCTTGCCATTGTTCATTCAGTGCTTTCCTCTTCGTACCAATCTGCTGTTTCTACATAGACAACCTGCTTTGTTTGGCTAAACTACATTATTGAAGGTTCTATACTCCCTATATTCAATGGTTTCTCTTTTAATAACTTCACCAACTCATTAGCCTATTGTATCCTTTAGTCTGAAAGGATGGTCGACGGTTCATTAAACCTGACATTGCCAATGGATTAGGCATGGACATCTTGACAGGAATCGTCATTGTACCCGCTTAATTATGTCCACTGAAACAGCACCATCCCATGAAACGAGCCCACATCTATCAATCATTGTCTTTTGGAAAACATTGATTGAAGTATGTTGGGCACTTAATTCCTTCTTTATTCACAATAGCAGCTAGGCTAGTTGATAAATGCATGAAGTTATTAGAGTAACCTATGTCGCTATTCCTGGACGATCGTGTTTACTGAGAGCTGTCTTTATCCTCATGATTGGATGCATGGTCTAATCTGTTGTTCAAGGTGAAAAATATTTCGTCAGGAATATGTGCTTTTAGCGCACGGCTCATTCGATTTTTTTTCTGCGCACGAGATAAGCACTCATGCGTTTTGCATACGTATGCAGAACGCCCCATGCCGTTGTCAAGGCAAACATTTCGGGTGTCATGACAACGGACAATGCGAAAAAAATCGTGGCGATGGGCGACTTTTCGACACGTAATACAACGGCGATAGTTGATATCCATAGGAACTAAACGAACTAAAGAGGAGTACGGACGCTCTACTTGTCAGAGATTTATCACAATCCCTCTTCGGTCACGATGTTTCGTCCGTTAACCCTCGTCTACCCAGAGAAAACGACAGTTCCCAACTTCGACTAGGTTTATTAGGATTCTTCGTCTTCATCCAGATCATCAGTCTGCTGATTTATCAAATCATCGGTATCTGTTTGCGATTCATCGGCGGCACCATCATCTACATCATCTGATGGTGTTGGTCGCGTCGTATCGTCAGATGATGAGGATACATCGGTGTCTTCTGGGTCATCGATATCCTCATCATCTAAAGGAGCAGGGTCATCATTGGTTGCATCATCCATGGAGGACTCAACCTCCTCATCGTCCTGAGCCTGTGCAGCTTTGGTGTCATGGTCGTCTGGATTTTCCGCCTCAAAGAATTCTTCTTCAAGAGCCTCCTCCTCAAACGCTGCGGCTTCCAGTGCTGCGGCTTCTCGCCTGGCATCCTCTGCTTCTTGTGCTAAGAGACGTGCTTCGGCGATCGCCGCAAGTTTACGATCCTCTTCCTCATAGTTGTATTTTCCGGAGTCTTTAATGTCGAGCTTCCATCCTGTCAAACGCGCGGCCAGACGGACATTTTGTCCTTCTTTCCCAATGGCAAGACTCAGCTGATCTTCTGGCACCAGGATGTGAGCCTGACGTTCTTCCGGATCAACGAGGCGAACATCATCTACCCGAGCCGGACTCAGTGCATTGGCAATATACGTTGATGGGTCTGGAGACCATCGGATGACATCGATTTTTTCGCCTCGTAGTTCATTGACCACAACTTGAATACGAGAACCCCGTGCTCCAATGCAGGCACCCACTGGGTCAACATCACGTTCCAGGGTATCCACGGCGATTTTCGTCCGAGGGCCCACCGATCGGGATGGCGGATTTGCCTCACGAGCAACGGCAACAATGCGAACAATCTCATCCTCGATTTCGGGGACTTCATTGGCAAATAAATACACCACCAATCCAGCATCTGTCCGTGACACAAGCATCTGAGGACCCCGATGAGATCCTTCTGCCACGCGTTTGAGAAATACTCGAAATGTGACATTGACTCGGTATGTGTCGTTAGGAAGCTGATCTCGCTTTAGCAATTCGGCTTCAACTTCTGGCTGACCATAGCCACTAGACACAGCAACAATAACGGACTGGCGCTCAAATCGAACGACTCTGGCCTGTAGAACGGTGCCTTCTAGGTCTTTAAACTCTTCTTGGATCATTTTCCGCTGTTGATCCCGCAGCTTTTGAGCCAGAACCTGCTTCGTTTGAATCGCAGCCATCCGACCAAAATCACTTTGTTCGGGAGTCACATCTAGGATCACCGTGTCACCTAACTGTGCTTCTTCAGCGACTTCTTGAACTTCTCGAAGAGCAATTTGATGATCGGCCACTGCAACCGTTTCAACGATTGTTTTCGTTGCCAGAATGCGAAAACCTTCATCGTCTGTATCCAGCTCTATTTCGAAATTATCAAAATATTCTTCATCAAATACTTCGGAGTCGGGCTTGTATGTACGCCGATATCGCTCATAGCCTTTGAGCAACGCCTCACGTAAAGCTGTTTGAACGGCGTGTTTCGGAAGATTGCGCTCACGGCTAATACTTTCAATCATCTCCTGGAGTCCAGGAAGTTTAACCATAGACATAAGGATGCCTCCTTTGGAGATTATGTGGGATCTGCAAACTGAACTCTATTGATGATGTGTCGGGGAATCGCAATTGATCGTCCTTTGCAATTGAGGTGAACGGCGTCATCATCACGTTTAATGAGTTGCCCGGTGAGTGACAGCTCGCCACGAAAGGGTTCATGGGTAATGATGCTGACTGGAAATCCTTTGAATGAAATAAATTCTCGATCCGTCGAGAGAATGCGATCAATTCCAGGACTTGAGACTTCCAGTACATAGGAATCTGGGATCACATTTGATTCATCCAGAGCAGCTTCAAGAGCGCGACTCATGGTTTCACAGTCATCAAGCGTAATGTCTCGGTGACCATGGCGAATATCAATGCGTAAAACCGGGGGGCTTTGGTGAGTGTGAAATGCGGCATCAGCAACGTCCAGCCCCAAACTCTCGGCAACAGGAGCTGCAGCCTCCATGATTTTAGGAATGAGTGGGTGGGACATGGTGATCAGAATGCAGTTTAGATAGAGAGACCTAACACTTTATGCTTATAGCCAGCCTGATGAAAGTCAGTAAAAAGTAATGGCGTAAAGGCAATAAAAAGTTAATGGCAATAAAAAAAGCGGGCCTTGACCCACTTCCAGAGTGTAATTGCTGGAATAGGCGATCGCGCATTCACCCGATCGATTCACATATCACATGATAGCTGCATTCAGGATAAAGGGCGAAGAAAACTTGATTTCGTTGAAATTGTTTTTAGGAAAGCCTTTTCCTCATACTTCTAATAAGTAGTTCAGCATCAATAAACTCAATTTAAAAACCTGGGGAGC
>JBCCWF010000187.1:0-11494 GCA_039194035.1 Cyanobacteria bacterium P01_E01_bin.6
CCATCCTCTGGTGCAGTTGTGTCACTCGCTCTTTGCCCAAGGGCAATCTGTTGAACAAGTTGTGGAGGTCATGATGCCTGCCTAAGTCTCTTTTTTCTTCTTAAAACAAAAAAACTTCGAGAACTTTGCCAAGTCGTGTCGGGAAAAAGTTAGCGGGATTCTGGGGCGCAGAATCCCGCCTTAAAGCACAAGCTCGAAGAAGTTAGGAAACGAACATGTTTATGGAGATGCGAACGTCCCCATAAACATGTTTAAGCCTTTTGCCACAAGACATCGTAGAGGTTTTCAGTAGCCTTTTGATTTTATTTAGTTTTATTCCTAAGAGCATGCCCGTATACTGAAAGTTGCATTGAAATTAACAATGATGTTGGTGTGTCATATTGGCGTCCACTTACTGTGGGAGTTCACCAAATGCCAGAGGCTTACGATAAAGAAGCAGTCCAGCAAATTTTGCAGTTAGCCATGGTCAAGCAAGGGCAAGAAGAACCTTTGTTGCGATCGCAGCTCGTTGAAATTGCAGAAGAGCTTGGAATCTCAGAAATTACCCTAGCGGCGGCAGAAGAAGAGTGGAAGGTTCAGGCTGACGAGCAACAGGCTCGTGATGAGTTTTTTACCTATAGTCACCATCAGCTCCGCCGAAGCATTGCTCAGCATATTGCCATCAATTCGGTATTGGTGATTATCAATGGGCTGACGACCCATCGAATCGATTGGGCCGTTTATCCTGCTGCCATCTGGGGTTTGGCTATTCTATGGCAAGCATGGCAAGTATTGTGGCCAGAAAATGAGCAATATAACCGTGCATTTCGGCGCTGGCGGTTGCGGCAGCAAATCGGAGAGTCGTTCAAAGTGCTTTCCGAACGACTTAAGATGTCATGGACTGGCAACAACGAATCGGATGCAAAGCATGCATCGATAGATGAGACATCTGAGCAAGCCTCCAATCTTTCTAGGAATGACGAAACAACTGCTACAGAAGAAAGCTCACCTTCCAAACCCTCTTCGAGTGGAACGTCTCAGCTACGTCACCCAACGATTTCTCCAACAACAAGCGTTGGACACATGAGTCCTAGTCAAAAAAGCCGCAAACAAAACCGCATCAATCAACATCATTCCAGCCATAATCGAATCAGTCATCTTTCTCGTGATAGTCATCGAGAGCGAGACCAAAATGGCGCCGATCATCTATCCTGATCCGTACGTTTTATTCATCTATTAGACGCTAGTAAGGATCTGGACAGAATTAAAATCAAAACCTAAAATTCTGTGCCATCTGCTGAGCGGGCAGCACAGGATTTTGAAGGATACGTTTAATGATGGTTCGCTACTTATCATCCAAAGAACACAGAAAGCATGAGAGGCCGCTTACTTAGCAAGCGACCTCTCATGTTTTCTGTGCTCTCTGGATATGCTGACAACACCATGCTCGCGAAATCCTTAATGCTTCCGGTAAAACTGTTCTTCCAGGTAAAGACGATCAATCATCTCGGATAACAGCACAGCATAGGGTCTCAGTTGATCCTGATCGACAGATGAGTGAATGGCGTCTAGTTCATCTTGCATCGCCCCTTGAACAATCATCAGCAATGTCGCTGGATGATGATGCTTGAGCAATTGTCGAATAGCACAGTAGATGATGTCATGGGCATCTTCATGGTTGCCAGCAAATTCTGCATACAGTTCATGAAGGGGTGTTGTTGAGTTATTGGTGCGATCGCTCATGGTGCTTGACCCAGATGATTCTCAGACTCAAAAGATACGTAGTCTTGCAAGATATTGCTCTACGTATATGAATATCAATTTTTCTTACTATATCTCAATCAGGTATAAATATGGCTCAGTAGAAAGCATCAATGATCGAGGAATCAATATTGACTTATCTCAAAACTTTCCCCTGAAAAGACTTTGTTGAGAAGTCTTTTCTTTATATTTGGCCTGAGAAATTTACAGAAAAGCATGTGTGCTCACTTGAAATTTAATGTGTTTTTAGATACATATCTATTTCCGTGCACGACTTGCTTGGTCTGCCTGTGAACACAGAAGTACTGACAGTCCTTCTCGATTTGCCAGATCAATGAGCACATTGGCCTATTCACGCCTTCTACCGTGCCCTGAAGCTCATTGAGAATCGAGGCTGGGGGTATCCTTTGGGCGAGGCCAAGCCCAACCCGATAATTGCGACTAAGAGGACTGCTACAGGTAGCCAGCATGTCACCCAGCCCCGACAGCCCGAAAAATGTCTCCGGCTCTCCGCCTAGCGTTGTTCCCACACGGATGACTTCGGCCATGGCTCGGGTGATAAGTGCCGCTTTTGCATTGGTACCCAGGTTGAGTCCATCACAGACTCCGGTTTCTATTGGCCTCGTTAAATACCCGTTGATATTGGCTCAGCTTCAACATGAGGAGCGATCGCATAGTCGGGTAAGCAGTTGGTTTTGATGAATCGGTGATAGTTGGCAATTTGGCGATCGCATTCTTCTTCGCTCCAACCACAATGCCGAACCAACGCATCGACAATGGCAGGAAGGGCATCAAACCCATAGTTAGCATGCATCGAGAGGGTCGTTCGACGGCGACAAATATCCTCCAACGTGTAGGCCATCTCCGACTGCACTGCATAGACAGCCTGTGCTTTGATATCCGGCAAATAAGGAACAATCCGTTCTGCCAAATCTGGCGCATCATTCGTCAAAGCCAGCACGTCTTCAGCTTTTGCTCCGTACATCCCAAACAAATGAGTCAATTGATCCGATTGGAAGGTATTGTCATATGTGCTGAAAGCCGCTTGAATGCGTGGATCCGTGTCGGCGATCGCCCCAGGAAAATGAGCCTGACGAGTCTTACAAGGAGGTGCTGTCTGGCACATCTTTTTGTAAACGGCATCAACCATCTCCTCGCCCACCTGGCGGAACGTCGTCAGTTTTCCACCAATGAGGGAAATCATGTTTGACACACCCTCTGTGGTGTGATCATAAAGAATGTGACTGCGTGTAATACTTCCAGGCTTTTTACCTTCTGCGTAGGGTAAAGGCCGCACTCCAGAATAAGTAAACGTCACATCATCACGATCCAGTCGGGCGGATGGAAAAATGCGATTCGTTTCAGCAATCAAATAATCGACCTCAGCGTCGGTTGCCTTGACCTGATCCAAATCTCCGTCATAGTGAAGATCAGTCGTCCCGATCAGGTATAGCCCCAGCCAAGGAACGATAAAGAACGGTCGATTGTCTGCCTTAGCTTCCACATAAAACGCAGTATTGGGTGCTCCAGGGAACGGTGCAACAATGATGTGACTGCCTTTCGTTCCGCCCATTTTTCGAGTTGTGCCAATGGCATTGGGTTCTCCCAAACCACACACTTGATCAACCCAGGGGCCGGAGGTGTTGATAACGACAGAATTTGCGGTTCCACGCACATCAAAGGTTTCCCCAGACTGTTCATCGCGGCAAGTGAGGTGGGTGAGGCGATCGCCCGTCCGGTGTAACTCTGTTGCTTTGACGTAGTTCAGCATTACAGCCCCAGCATCCTGAGCAGAGATCACATTTTCCAAGCACAGGCGCTCGGCATACTCGGCTTGTCCATCATAGTATTGGGCTCCTCCTGTGAGTTGATCCGGACCCAAAGCTCGAAACACTTGCAGAAGCTGAGGTTTTGGCAACATCCGATGAGACGGCACCGTTTTATCGTAGCTGAGAACGTCATACAACATCATTCCCGCCTTAATTTCCCAATAGCTGCGAGAACCGTAGGTGTAGATCGGAATCGTCAGCTGAATAGGATGGACCAAATGAGGCGCTGTTTGCAACAAAATCTCCCGCTCACGCAAGGATTCTCGGACTAAATTGAACTCAAAATATTCGAGATATCGTAAACCACCATGAACTAACCGAGTTGACCAGCTGGTCGTGCCACTGGCAAAATCACCTTTTTCAATTAGAACGGTGCGGAGTCCTCGCAGGGCAGCATCCCTTGCAATGCCGACACCGTTAATTCCTCCACCAATAATGATGAGGTCGAATTCTGTATTTTGAACAGCTTGAAAATTTCGCATACGTCAAATGCCCTCGCGTTCTAATCGTTAGTGCTGGGAGAAGTAAATAGAAAAATAAAACCAACGCTAGGGCGTGTCATCAGTTAGGTTCAGATAGTTGCCAGAAAGCCCTGAGCATCAGCATTGCCGTGCCCGATTCAAGTAACCAGGCTAGGGGCTTAAATCCTTATTCTGAGGCAAATGCACTGTAATTGATGACAGCCCTTCGATATAAATTCAATGTCGATGTCGATGTCGATGCTAAGTAGCTAGCCATCATTAAACGTAACGTTCCAAATTCTGTGCCGCCTGCTGCGCGGGCGACACAGAGTTTGGGGTTTGAGTTTTAATTCCGTCCAGGTACTTAAACCATTGACTTCTGCTTCGGATACAGAAATCATTGCCCCTACTTCAGTGATAACGACATAAGTTCAACCATGCAACATGGCCGTTTCAAATCAATAATCGAACGTAAACCCAAACCATCTTGGGAACTGTCGTTTTCCTTGCGGGCAAACAATAGTTCCCAACCTAGACGAGGTTTAGAGCACGTCTATAAAACAATCGAGCCATTTACCTGGCTCATTGTTCCCTGCACCTAAGAATGCCAGGCGTTTGACTGACTAGACACTTGAGGAATGAGCAAACGCTAAAATTTGCATCACAGCGATATGACTCGCTATGACGTCATAACGTAACTTGAGAGGTCATCAAAATTCAATGGTTCTTGCCTCTGTAATGCTGACTAAGTGAGCATTACAGAGGCAGGATGGAAACATGCTTGAAAATTCAGAGCTTTCTGAATTCAGAAAGCTCTGAATTGATGTTCTAGCGTCACTATACTTTCGTTAATTCAGGGATAGCCTCGCTGTTTCGAGTGGCTTGAGCCTCACGAAACAGGTGATTGGCCCACTGTTGCACGTCATATCGCTTAATGGCTTGTGCCATGCGGGTCATCCGTTGCTTCTTCTCTTCATCTGACATCGACAAGGCTAAATCAATCGATTCATCCATCCGAGTTGAAGAGTAGGGATTCGTCAAAATCGCATCGGGCAATTCCACTGCTGAACCCGTAAATTCAGACAGAATGAGAATGCCCTTATCCTCTTCATTCGCAATAACATATTCTTTCGCAACGAGATTGAGACCATCACGCAAAGGCGTAATCCAACCAATATCGGCTGCTCGGAAGAAGGCAATCAGCTCTTCGAATGGAATTGACTTGGTGAACAAAATAATAGGAGTCCAGTTGAGCTTCGCGAATCGACCGTTGATCTTTCCGACGAGTTGCTCGATCTGATTTTGCGCGGTCTTGTAGACACGCATCCCCGATGCAGGTGTTACCGCAGTCGCAATCATATTGATTTTTCCGTGGAGATCGGGGCGTCTCTCAAGTAAGCGTTCGTAAGCCCACAGCATCTCTCGGTTACCCTTCACATAGTCTACTCGGCCAGCCGAAACGACGAGGATATTGTCTCCGACATCTTCACGGATTCTTTGAACACGGTCTTGCGTTTCAGGTTTTTCAAGGATGGTTTTAATCAGAGCTGGATTCGTTCCTACCGGAAATGCATCCAGATAGACCAGGCGATCGCCATGCTTTAGACAGGTAGTTAGTTCTGGCTCAGCCAGCGCAGACCCCACGGCCGTAAACGCAGGGTCTACCGGAACCCGTTTGACAACTTCGAGCGATCGCACACTTCTAGCGGCTTGGACAAAATTCTCGACATATCGAGGAATATGGAATCCACATAAGTCACAGCACAGAAGGCTATCAATAATACTCTCTCGCCAAGGCAACACGTTAAAGATATCCGCAGCGGGAAACGGCGTGTGGTGAAAGAAGGCAATAGTCACATTCGGCATCTTCTGTCGAATGTAGTAAGGCGTGAGCCAGAGATTATAGTCGTGAATCCAAATGAGAGCATTCTCGTCAGCTTCTTCACAGGCTGCTTCTGCAAACAGCTTGTTGATATTTTGGAAGTTCTCCCAATCTGACGAATCATAGGTGAATTGCCATGGAAAGGAATGAAGAATGGGCCAGAATGCTTCTTTGGATGTGATGTGATAGAAGTTTTTAACTTGGTCTGCGTCTAGAGGAATGCGCCGAACCACCGTGTTCTTCCCACCGTGATCAGTCATTCCCTCCATCGTGACTCGGGGTTCAAAACTTGGAGCTTGCTGCTGTGTAATTTGCTTCCAGGCAACCCAAGTACCACTCTCTGCATTCAGGAAAAAGCTCTTTAGGGTTGGAACAATGCCATTCGGACTCTTTTTTTCGCGATAATACGTCTTGCCATTTTCAACAACCTCATCGTAAGGTTCTCGATGGTACAAAATGACGAGTGATGACTTCATGTCACTGTCTCCTAAAGGGATATCAACAAGATCGAACCGCCCCCCGCACAAACAAGTCGTGCTTGAGGCATCTCGATGAAAGCGTTTCAACTAACAAGCGTAAGGATTGAATGAGCTTCGCTGCTCAGCTGCGAGAATCGGAACTAGGTTTTCTTATGGTGATTATGGTGATTTTTTATCTACGCAGCACTCTCACATCTGAACAGATATAGACGAACGAAGCCTCATCAAATTGCCTCCCTTCGCAAAAATAGCGTAGTCGAGAAAGATGCTCTTGAACACCGGGAAAAGTTGAGTTTCAAGGTAGCGAAGGTGGCACAAGACCAAAATGGCTGATACCGGGCTCTTGAAATGTAGTCATTGATACGACACATTCTATCAACACGCTTGTTCGCATCAACTCAAGGATATGTTGGGCTGATAACGTAAGCCGGGAAAACCTTAACGGAACTGTGGGGTGCTCTGCGCCCCACAGTTCCGACTTAAGAGACAGGCCGGATATTTTGTACCCACGACTTTTTGCACACTGGTTATTGTCTTCAAGCGGTATTTATTTGCCATCTCCCGCCAGATAGATTTCATGGCTTCCCTAGCATGATGTATCCTGCTTCCAGGCTAGGATGCTGGCAAATAAGAAATTTGAGTTGCAAATTCATATTCATATGATGTTTGGGAGGCTTTTTATGAGAACCAGTCAAGATCTGTCAGGAGTCTACCGTTCAGTCAAGATACCGACGGCAGCCTTTGCAACGACTCTCGCTCTCCTTGCCTCAGGGTGTATCTCTGGTGGAGAGAGCGATGACATAGGGCAACCGACCGTGACTATCTTGGGCGTGATTGTTGGGGAGCAGCAAGAAAAATTTGAACAGGCGATCGCCCCGTTTGAAGAAGCGACTGGCATTGACGTCATCTATGAAGGAACCGATGCATTTGCAACACTGCTGCCTGTGCGCGTTGATTCAGGCAATGCTCCAGACATCGCCATGTTTCCTCAGCCGGGGCTAATGGCCGACTTTGCACGAGAGGGTCAGCTCATTGCGTTGGATGAGTTTTTAGGAGCAGAGAAGCTGGCTGAGGCTTATGCAGATGACTGGATTACCCTTGGCACCATTAACGAACAGATCTATGGCGTTTGGTATCGTGCATCAGTCAAAAGCCTTGTGTGGTATAGCCCAAAAGCATTTGAAGCCGCAGGCTACACAATTCCTGAGACCTGGGACGACATGATCGCACTGTCGGATCAGATTGTGACCGATGGCAGCGTGCCGTGGTGTTTGGGCATGGAGAGTGGCGATGCCACCGGATGGGTCGGCACCGACTGGATAGAAGATATTATGCTCCGCACCCAGGGGGGCGATGTCTATGACCAATGGGTGACCCACGCCATTCCATTCGATGCGCCAGCAGTTGCCCAAGCATTTGAACAATTTGGGGCGATCGCCCTTAATCCTGATTATGTCGTAGGCGGCACCGTGGGAGCCATCAGCACCCCATTTGGAGATTCGCCCAATGGCTTGTTTAACGATCCCCCTGGGTGCTATATGCATCGCCAAGCCAACTTTATTGCGTCATTCTTTCCAGAAGATGTGGTATTGGGCGAGGATGTCAATGTTTTTCCATTGCCCCCCATTGACAGCGCGGATGGATTGCCCGTGCTGGTTGCAGGAGACGTATTCTCGATGTTCAATGACACTCCAGAAGCTCGGCTGTTGATGGAGTATCTAACCACTCCGGAACCTCATGAAATTTGGGCGGGTCTAGGCGGATTTATCTCTCCTCACAAGGCGGTCGGTATCGAAGTCTATCCGGATGTGGTCAGTCAGGCACAAGCTGAAATTTTGGCCAACGCAAGTTTCGTTCGCTTTGACGGGTCCGATATGATGCCGGGAGCAGTCGGCACCGGAGCTTTTTGGACAGGGGTCGTCAACTATGTTGGAGGAACAGATTTAGACACGGTTCTGTCTGATATTGAATCGAGCTGGCCCGAATGAGCTGACGCTCTCCCACGAATCGATTGATGTGTCTCCAATAGCCCTTTTCCAGAGCGATGCGCCAAAGCGATACATCTTTCAGGACATTGCAGCTTAAGAACATACCAGCCGTAGGGGCACACAGCCGTCGTGCGCCCCTCAACACCAGTTAATATGACATCGTGCCCATGTGACACTCGTGAAAGAACAACGGTCTTTAGAGTTTGGGCGATCGCCAATGTTTTGAAGAGTTTGATGAAGAATTCCACATGCTTCGAGGCTGAATCGGCCAGAATCTAGAGGATAGAACAGGATTAGATAATAAAGTGACGTGGGCCAATGAAACTGAAAACCCAAAATCGGGGAGGTTTCTTCTTGATTTTGGGTTTTCAGTTTGACTAACATCACCTAACGTATGACCGTTGGCAGTTGATATGGAGTGAATCGGGTACCTGTGGAGATCGCAACATCTGCTTCAAAAATTCGCCTTGTTGAAGAGGCCACTCAGGAACTGATGCAATGGGCGTCTGATGTCACCGACTCAGATGACACGTTCTTTGAACGGGGACGCCAGTTGGCCAGTCGGCTTGGGGCTCATTATCGAGAAGATGGTCTCACCGAAATTGGCTTTTGGACCCCTGAACTTGCCGGAGAAGTGATTCAATCGGAGCGGACGATTTACCTCGAAATCTTTACCCCAATTGAACCCGTCAATTTTCGAGCATCAGAGCAGACCCTCACATTTCGCTGCGATCGCCTCCCAGCACCTCAACAGGGTGAATATATTTGGGCTGTGGTCTCGGGCATGCAGCAAGGAACTCGGGATCAGCTTGGCTCTCTCTATTGGCTGCGGTATTTAGATGGGCAAGCCGTATTAAATACTATTCGTGATGTCGTTGCCTACTCGTTGCCGTACGGGGTGTTTGCGCCAGCAGAAGTCTATGACATGAGGCAGTTAGAACAAAACCGAGCTGATCTCGCCCATTTTGAACGCACAGGCATTCCAACCCCATTATCTTTACCTGCCGTTGATTCATCAGCAGATATTCCTACATCCATCATCCTTGATTCAGAGCATTCAGTTCCTCGGGTTCCAGCTCCCGTCAACTTACTCCAGTTACACGTTGCAACCGCATCGCCCGGTGGCACCCTTGAAAGTCTCACCGAATTATTTCAACGGATCTCTGATAAGTTGGCTCAGGGAGAAACCCTCACGCCAGCTGAGATGAACTACACCGCCTATGATGGTGTGCAGCTTCTCCCGATTGAGCCAACCATTGAATATCGCCACGATACCGACAACACCGAGACTGAATTCTTCGCCATTCCCATCAACGTTCAAGTTGACATGGAAGCTGAGGTTGTTAGACAAAAATTGACCATTGGAGAGCAATCTTCTCCAGACGACACCCGTCCGATTGCCATTACTCTCCGCAAACCCAACACTCAAAATTGGGGATATGACATTCCCATCTTGGGGTCTTCTGCAACGAATCCTGCTGTTTTGGGAAGCCTTCGTCCCGATGAGTTAGTTGATTTCATTGCAACCATGCACAACTTCTCCCAAGGCCCCATTCAAGTCATCTATGACCTGGTGTATGGTCATGCTGACAATCAATCAGAGCAGCTGATTAGCCGACAGTTTTTGAAAGGCCCAAATATGTATGGGCAGGACTTGAATCATCAACTGCCAATGGTTCGAGCCATTCTCCTCGAAATGCATCGACGGAAACTCAATGTAGGGGCTGACGGCATTCGAGTTGATGGAGGACAAGACTTCCGCTTTTTCAATCCCCTATCGGGTCTTGTGGAACAAGATGACGCTTATCTCCTGGCCATGAGCGATGTGGTTCAAGAAATTGGTGGCTATCAACGCACACTCTTCACCATTTTTGAGGATGGTCGGCCATGGCCCCAGGAAGGGTGGGAAGAAACCTCCACCTATCGAGATCTGATTGAACTCCAGCCTGAATCGTATCAATGGGGGCCTTTGATTTTTGCCCATAATACGCCAGCTCTCCGTGGGTTTTGGGATCGGAAGTGGCGTCGCGTGACGGAGGTCATGACCCAGGGCGATCGCTGGATCACAGGATGTGCAAATCACGACACTGTGCGCAGGGGGACACAAGTTCTACAAGAAAAGGCAATCAACTGGAATTTAGGCAAGACATTACCAGAAGTTCTCAATAATGCCTACGACAATCCTGCCGTTAAGTTATGGGTCTATGGGTTTAGTCCAGGACTTCCCATGGACTTCATCAATGCATTAATGCATTCAGCTTGGGGATTTTTCCGAAACACCGACGATCGCTATGGCGTCAAGGTGATGGCTGAGGAAATCGGATTTCTCGATTGGCAAATGACGCCCGACATCTACCAAGAGATGAATGCGTTTAAGCGAATCAAAGCTCTAGGATTTAAGCAACTTGACATCCTTCGACAATTTTGTCAGGCGATCGCCGTTGCCATGGAACACAGCGATTATGACTTAGAAATGGTCTCGCAAATTTGTCACCATTGTCTCGGGGATGATCCGACTCAATGCAAGGTGCCGTCAGTGGGTGCGTTTAGGTTTTCCGATCGCCCTGATTTCATGCAGAATCTAGATGTGCTGAGCCTCAAGGCGTTTGCAAAAGCATTTATGGAAGATATGCATGATCTCAGCAATGTCGTCCATCGAATGAATGAGGTTGATCCCATTCGAGCCAAGTTCAATACACAACTGCGTCAGTATCGGCTAGCTCATCCGTGGATTCGTGAAAACCTTGGAGGACTCGATCGGTTCAATCGGGTGAGTGACGATGGCTACACTGTTTTCTACGGCTTGCGCACTCAATCGATACCAGATGTCGGTGGTGACCTATCCTCTAGTTCATCAGATAGCATCTCACGTCCCCAATCGTTGGCCATGGTCACTCATATGGGAGGCGACCCGGTGGATGTCGCTCTGGCCGATTGGCTACAGCTCGATTTGAGTGAATGGCAAGTGGCGATCGCCACCCCTGGCCTCGAACTTCCTCAGGATTTATCAGAAATGCGAACGCTCACCCTAGAAGACAGCCAAGGTGTTTTGCTAGAAAAACTGTAATGTTAGCCATCACTTAGCCATCACATTGTTATAGCGCTCCGCGCTTAA
>JBCCWF010000188.1:0-11351 GCA_039194035.1 Cyanobacteria bacterium P01_E01_bin.6
GCCGCAATCTACAACTATGAGCTGTCGCTGGCTGGCTAAGGCACGAGAATATGTCCAAAGCACATGATGGAATGAATATTGCAAGAGGTCTATTAGATTTGCCAAAGCCTGAAGACATTGGCCTCATGAATAACATGACCTACCAGGTCGGGGCTACTGTCAGAGTTGGAATTGCACCCTACGGAACACCTAACGTCATGCGGGGACACCTCAATGAGCAATGCATCACGATTGGGAACCCTGTTTCAGCAAAAGAACCGGCGCAAGGTTCTCCGAATGAGCTGGTTCTTCCAGAAGAGGAACGCACCATAAATGATCACCAGGTGCTTCTGTCCAATCGCCTAGACAATGATCAATCGCATGACTCGGCTTCTGATTGCCCTGAGGAAAAAGAAGTAGCCAAAGCCCCAAAGCCCACAACGCAACGACGTAAAAGAACGAAAAAAACTGCTTAACGGCTCTAGAGATGCCTCGTTTGTATCTCTATGGAATAGAAAGTGATCGAAATACCACATGCATAATAGAAGCTTTTTGTCTGATTGCGTCTAGTTACAGTATCTGAAGACAATTCTAGTTCTCAGGGTTCAATGGGAGCTTAACCATTGCGGCTCAATCGTTCTATGGCGTCAGTTCCGAGTTGAGTTGAAGGTTTTATATGTCGTTACTTACCAAGGGATATGCCAAATGTGCCGTACGTTGGCATGTTCAATACATCTGCTTATCCCTTTCGTTTCCTTAGCCTCTGCCGTAAATTATAAGAGCTACCTATGCAAAGTGTTCCCTTGTAGAGGAGCATGTCAGGTGTGTGCCATATAGCAATTTCTTAATACGGTGAGTGATGGGGTTATGTCTTCATACGAATTTCGTCCAGGACTAGAGGGCGTACCAGCAAAGCAGTCAAGTATCAGCTATGTTGATGGATACCGAGGAATCCTAGAATACCGAGGGATTCATATTGGCGAGCTAGCAAAACGGAGTAGCTTTTTGGAGACTGCCTTTCTCCTGATCTGGGGAAAGTTGCCAACTGATGCTGAGTTAGCCGCCTTCGAATATGAGATTCGGTATCACCGCCGGCTTAAATATCGCATCCGCGACATGATGAAGTGTTTTCCTGAGAGTGGTCATCCCATGGATGCACTACAGGCTTGTGCTGCAGCGTTGGGGTTGTTTTACTCTCGGCGAGCACTCGACGATCCGGCCTATATCCGTGCAGCTGTTGTACGGTTAATCGCGAAGATCCCCACGATGGTTGCGGCATTTCAGATGATGCGCAAAGGGAATGATCCGATTCAGCCTCGGGATGACTTAGATTATTCGGCCAACTTCTTATACATGCTCAATGAGCGTGAGCCTGACCCACTCGCAGCCCACATTTTCGATATTTGTTTGACTCTGCATGCTGAGCACACGATCAATGCATCCACTTTCTCTGCAATGGTGACCGCATCAACGCTGACCGATCCCTATGCAGTGATTGCTTCTGCTGTTGGTACTCTGGCCGGTCCCCTTCATGGTGGAGCCAACGAAGAAGTGCTGATTATGCTGGAAGAAATTGGGTCTGTTGAAAATGTACGTTCTTACGTGGAAGATTTTATCAAGCGCAAAGCGCGGATTATGGGATTTGGCCATCGCGTTTATAAGGTAAAAGATCCACGAGCCATCATTTTGCAAGAAATGGCTGAAAATCTGTTTGATCAATTTGGCGGAGATAAATACTACGACATCGCACTAGAACTAGAGCATGTTGTGGAAGAACATTTAGGGGGTAAAGGTATATATCCCAATGTCGATTTTTATTCGGGATTGGTCTACCGAAAATTGGGGATTCCATCTGATTTGTTTACTCCCGTTTTTGCGATCGCCCGCGTTGCTGGCTGGCTCGCACATTGGAAAGAGCAGCTCACAGAAAATCGCATCTTCCGCCCTACACAAATCTACACAGGTCTCCATAACTCCCCGTTTATTCCTATTGACGAACGGGTAATGACCCTAGAACAACAAGCAATTGCAACATCACAGGTTCCTGGAAATATGCCAGATAGTGTTCCAGGGTGAGCAAATACTCATGTGAGGGGTGAAGCCCCCTTGTGATTAACAACATAAGTTGCGACTATCAATTTAGTGACGATTTTCAGGAACTCCAGCCCTTGGGCCATTTGGCTTAGGGGGCTTTTATTTTGTGGGTAAATTACTCGCTTTCCATCACCACATAGTGTGCTGACATGACTTGGCAAACTGCTCAAAATTGCAACGAAGAAGTGAGGGGCTGGAGCGCGCGTTGCGCGCCCCAGCCCCTCACTTATCTGTAAACTCTGCCAAGTCGTGTGCTGACACCCAAAAAACTAAGGCGTTGGAAGCCTCTCGGGTAAGTACCTGGACGTCATTAAAACCAAAACCTCAAATAATGTACCGCCCGCTGCGCGGGCGGTACATTATTTGGGATGTTACGTTTACTTATGGCTATCTACTTATCACCTGTTTCGTCAAACTCCTTTGGGGAGAGTATTCCAAGAACCTTGGCAGGTGCATAGCCTCATTCGAGCGATCAAGCTTTTTGTGAACCTTCAAAACCATCAAATAAACTGCCCAACAATCTACTTCGTATCGATGGTAGAAATTCGTACACCGTCAACATAAAGGACTCGGGAACGTGTATTTGACTGGGCGGGATTACGCTTCCAACTGTACTTGTAAAGTCCAGTTTTGAAGTACATGCCACCCGTGTGAACATGGTGTGTGTTTGGGCCTTTGTCGTAAACGATGAGTTTGTCGTCTTTCCAGATTTTGATCAGCAATTCTCAGTATGAAAATGATTCTCGCGGATAAAGCTGTGTTGAAGGCCAAAACCATCATTTTGTTGTTCTAAAATCGCCTCTCTCCGCACGTTTTCCACCTCAAAGTGGCTTGAGAATCCAAAATGAGAATTGCTGGATTTTGATATAACCATTTGACGAGTTTGACCACTTTGTGTTGACGACCCAATCCGTCCAGTCGCCTTTCTGATAGCTTCCTCGCCAGAAAATTGAGGATTTTTTACCAGACCCAGTATTCCAGTTAGCTTTGATGTACATTTCATTGCCGTCTACATGGATTGAGATCGGTGGGTTTTTACCAGGCCATGTTTCCCCTTTTGAGCGATCAGGTGCGCTATGCCATTGGGAAATGATCTCCCCAGACGGATCTGTTTTCCAGTTCGACGGAAGCAAAAGACTAAACTCATAGGAAAGTTCAGCACCTATGGGCTCATGAGGCGTTGATATCTCTGATCGAAAGCTACCGGAGGCTAGGGGATCGGTTTTGCGCACTTCAAATCGAGCAACTTTGTCTGATCGAAATGTTGATTTAGCAACATTCTGAGACGTGTTGCTTGAATTACTAGACGTTTGCTCGTTAGCCGCTGCATACTGAGCCTGATCAAGGCTACTTGCTCCTACCAGCGTAGACTTTCCTACCAGCGTAGACTCTTGATGAATCCCAGTTACGATGTCTTTGTTTCCGTTGGAATCTTCTACAACAAATGATGCAACTGGAGAAGCGATCGCATCATCCCCGATGTCATCGGAGAATAAGCTGTTAAACCATGTTTCATTAGAAGTGAGTTGCTCAGGAGCATTCGAATAGCTTGAAAAAGCTACAACAGGTGTTGAAAAATCAGGCAGCATAACATGTGACTCCTCAGGCGATGCCTGGGGGGTATTCATGAGACTCAACATAGTAAATTCTCTCAGGGCTTCTTTGATTAGAACTGAACTGGCCACTGATAAAGACACGGGCTCTCATCATCAAAAGCCGTGTACTTGGATCAAGGGAAGCTGACTGACTTTTTCTTGTCAAGTATCGGCGAAAACCCTACAGTGAATGAATTAAAAGCTCGTGTCTGCTTACTTCTCTAACTCGGTATTTAGAAGCTACGCAAAGTAACGATATCAGTAAAATTACTTGGGTAATATCAGTAATTCTGCAACGTATTGATCAATAATTTCGCCATGACAAAATAATAATATTAAATTTTGCAAAGAAGTCTAGAGCCATTAAAAAAATATCCAAAACTTTATAAATCATTAATAGTCTTCGGACTGCTTCGTCCAAAGCTCAAGCTGAAGGTGTACAGAATACCTCCAAGAGCCCATTTGTTTTCAGTATTTCAGACACGACTTGGAAACGTTTATAGAGGAACCAGGGTTTGGGGCGCGCAACGCGCGCCCCAACATCTCATTGCTTCATTGCAACTTTGAGAAGTTTGTCAAATTGTGTCCAGACTTGCTTGTGTTGTCTTCTTGATTGGTATGGAAACTCTCGCTATATGGCGCTTTGCCTGATGGCGATGCCCTGCATGACTTGACGATGTCGATGTGAATGTTCCATAACCTAAGCGCGATCGCCCTTTTGATATGGATAGGCATCGTCTCTCGGCTTATTGCGGATGAGTACCTGTGTTTTCGGCGATCGCCCTCTTTCGAAATCAGCGAACCTCCAAGAGTCCTGTTAATCGTTGAGTGCAAGAATTGGTTGACTTAACGTTGTGAGGATGGACTAAGTGAGGATGGACTAAGTCGGGTATGTGTCTAAGCCTAGAGAACCTCTCTTATCTGAAATGGAGGTTTCTAGAACACCTGAATGACTGTACTGACTGACGATAAAACCTTCTACAAAACGCCCCAGGTAGGATTCGAACCTACGGCCGACTGCTTAGAAGGCAGTTGCTCTATCCACTGAGCTACTGGAGCAGGCACTGACAAAACCAAACCAATCATTCATGCTCGTCAAGCATTGTTGACAAGTATGCGAATAAGATTCAGCTTTGAGGGAACCCTTCAAATGAGATTCCTACTATAACAGCAACGCAAAGCCAATCACTCGCAAGTGAGGTTATGATAAATCCTTCAATCCTTTGAGATACGCTGTATTTTTCGAAGACAATCGTGACCGAGGTCAATTCTTACACGAAATGCCTTTAGACTGGCAATAAGCTTGGCAAACATAATCTACATTCTCGTAGTGCATGGAAGCCATTCCGGCGTAATTATGTCATTTGCTGTTTTATGCTTACAGCAATTGCCGTGGTCAAACACCATAGGTTTTTGTTTGTCTACATTTCTCGCGAAGAACAACGCCAAGGGGCATATCCTTATTATCCTTATTAAGGTTGTGACGCCACTACATGTGGGATCCGAATGCCGGATTGAAATTACCAAAGACATGAGTCAATCGGCAGTATTATGTTTATTCTAAAGCGGCAAGATGTCGAAATATCAGCTGTTCAGCATCCAAAGCGGGATCAAAAGATCCCTATTTTGGATTATCAAGGGCAAACATTTCGGTTGATTAGCGTTTTTGGGCAGTCTCAGGAAGAAGAAGCCAGAGCATTTTGGCGAGATTTGACCGATAACCGGGGAAAAGCATGTGTTCTTCTTGAAGAAGATGAGCGCTATAGCATTTGGGGAAAGGTTCGACTAGAGCAGTTGGTTGCAGACGCATCCGGCGCACAACCATCTGGCAGTGTTGTTGAAAGCTCGTATGTGGTCGCTTGTTTGCTATTGCTGCAAGCCGTTTACATTGATATCGAAGACTTGTTGGGTAATCGGCAGCTCGATCTCTTTGAGAAGGAAATTACCAGTGTATTTCAACAATGGAGATTTCCGAAGGCAGATACACCCAAAGCTATCAGTGAATTGCTGACCATTGACCCACTAGCCTCGCTGCAGGTGCCTCCATGGGAAGAACATCATTTGAACACGCTCTTACAAGAACTCTATCGTCTTGGTAAGGAGCACTTTGGGAATTCTAGTTTTACTGGTCGTGTCATGGATACTCTTCAAGACATGCCCGAAAGCGATCGCCATAGCTTCCTCCTGTGGCTACAGCAATCGCCAACAGGCATGTCTTGGAAGTAGAGGCATGTCTAACAGACATGCCTCTAGTCCGAAGGATGGTTTCTATGAACCGATGCTCGAATGCTCAATCAAAACGATTCTCATTTAACGATCCCCGTTTATATCTTCTACGTTTAACCTTTACCTTTATATTGTTCACTGCATCTCCGGAGACGACGCTGTGAGTCAAAACGCAACTCAACCTCGATTTATGCTTTCCGTTCAAACCGTCATTCTTCTCTCAATTTTTTGGGGAGTTTTGGCACTGTTCATATTTTTGTTGGGAAGCCCGATTGTGCCCCGTCCTGCTTGGTATAACCGAGCAACGTACATCTTAGAAAACACGGCTTTCTTTGCTGCTACAGTGCTTTGTTTGCGCAACTGGCGTAGCGCCAAAATTGTCAGTGGCCGAACAGTTTGGCTATTGATTGGCCTTGGTATGATGTGCTATTTCTCCGCCAACTTGTTGTTTGGGTGGTGGGAAAGTGTATCCGGAATGGCTCCAGAGGTATCACCAGCTGATTTCTTATACTTGCTGTCTTATTTATTGCTTGGAATTGGGATGCTCTTAGCAGTGATTTCAAAGCAACTCAATCTGTCGATTCCTCAATGGCTGATAATCGCGGGCATTGCTCTCGTGGGAATCATCTTGGCATATTTTGTCAGTGGATATGCTGGAGGTGATGAGGATGTGTCTTCAGGGGAATCGAATCAGTACATTGCGAGTCGATCATCACTAGCGGTGGTTCATCCTATTGCAGCTATTGCTACGCCTCAATGGTTTGCTCAAGCGCCCCCCGAAACAGTTGCGCCTCCTGTTACTGAGGCTCCGGCTGCTCCAGCACCGCCCGAAGCGGTCTCCCCAGCGTCAGACGTTCCATCTCTAGAAGAGGTTCCTGCCGATGGGGCAATCTCACCTCCAGTGGAGTCATCTGATGACTCCACTGGAGGTGAGATTGATGAAGCAGAATCGATGCCTAATAATATGCCCCCTTGGATGCAAAGCCTCACCGCTCAGCTTGAACCCTTTGCTGATATTGTTTGGGTTCTGTATTTAGCAGCAGACACATTCTTAGTTGTGATGGCAAGCACATTACTGTTGGCGTTTTGGGGAGGGCGTTTTTCTGTCTCTTGGCGTTTCATCGCAGCTGCTGGATTCTGTTTCTATATTGCAGACATGTGGTATTACTACGCTCTCGACAATATTGAGAATTATGAATCAGGTGCATTGCCTGAAGTGTTCTGGATTTTCAGTGGTGTCTTGTTTTGCATTGGAGCCGCTCTAGAATATAGTCTGTCTACTCGGTCGAGGCGCAGCCGTCGACGGAATGCATAGCATAGCCAGTTCGCCACACTACTTATCAAGCGCGTGACTTATAGTATTGAAGGTGCGTCAGCACCTTCTCTTTCTAATTTCCTGCTAAGGCTCATGTAATGGCTCCAAAAAAACTGTCTGAATCCGAGAAGAAAGAAATTGTTCAGCTGTATGGTAAGCCTGAAGAATCGACGGCTACATTAGCGAGTCGTTTTGGTGTGAGTAGCAGCACGATTAGTCGAGTATTGAAACAAAGTCTCTCAGGCGACGACTATAATGCACTTGTTCAGCAGAAGCGTACTGGAAGTCAATCTATCCAATCCCAATCACCTTCTAAAATTGATGTAGTCTCTGAGGTTTCAGACCCTTCTCAAGAACAGTCTGAGATTGTCAGTGCTCCTAGTGCTCCTAAGACAAAGTCTAAGCAGTCATCTCCGAAGCGATCGCCCATCAAACAGGTTGCTCAACGGATGCCTGGTGAGCAACCTGCTTCTGACAGTATGTCTGCGGACTATGAGACAACCGCAGAGGCCTCTGCGGTAGAAATTAATACGTTCCCATCAAAACCAAAGACGAAGTCAAAATCTACGTTGTCTATCGATGAGAATACATCTCGTCGTCGTCGTAAACGGTCACGCACGACAGACGATGATGATGATGTGACTCAGTTGCCCATCGCTCAGTTGCACGACAGCGAGGATGACGATACAGAGAGCGACGCACCATCATCATGGAAGGAAATCGATAAGCCAGTTCTTCGTTCTGGGAATGTTCAGGCCGATCCTGTCAGCTACGCTCGCGATGATGATGACGAGTCCGACGAGTTGCTCAGTGAAGAAGAAGACCTGGATGACGATCTGCTAGACGATGACGATGACTTTGATGACGATCTGGATAGTGAACTCGATGATGATGATGATGAGTCTGACGAGGATGCTCTCAATCCGATTAAACTTAAGTCAGCAGATGTTGCCCAAATCTTTCCATTTTCAGCAGCAGAGTTACCTCGAACGTGCTACCTGGTCATCGATCGCTCTGCTGAACTGATTACCAGGCCTCTACAAGAATTTGGTGAACTGGGTGATTTTCCATCCGCTGAACTATCAGAAAGTACATTGCCAGTGTTTGATAATCATCGAGTTGCTAAACGATTTGCTAATCGTCGAACACAACGGATTGTAAAAATTCCAGATAGTCGCATTTTACGCAAAACCATGCCGTATCTACAGTCCAAAGGTATTACGCGGCTCCTCATTGATGGTCAGGTTTATTCTTTGACGGAGTGACCATCGGTTGCTACATCTCGTTGTCCATAATGGCCCGATTGTCTCTAACGCCTGAACATTGAATAATGGATAGTCGTTGGATAATCTTCATGCAGTAAGGGGACGTATATTCTCGTGACTTTGAACAGCTTTCAATCAAAACGAGCATTATCAGTTGGCAAAGATACATACCAAATTTTTAGCTTACTTAGAGCATCCGAAATGCTGGGTGATCTCAGTCGTCTCCCTTGCTGTCTTAAGGTATTGCTCGAAAATCTTCTGAGGCACGAAGATGATCGAACTGTAAAAGCTGACGACATTAGGGCGATCGCCGACTGGCTAAAGACGCAATCGTCCACACGAGAAATTGCCTATCGTCCAGCACGGGTCTTAATGCAAGACTTTACTGGAGTCCCAGCCGTCGTTGATTTGGCGGCCATGCGCGATGCAATGGTCAGTCTGGGCGGCAATCCCGAAGCCATCAATCCTCTCTCTCCGGTGGACTTAGTGATTGACCATTCCGTCATGGTCGACTTCTTCGGCAGCGATTCGGCATTTGAAGACAATGTTAAGCAAGAGTTTCAGCGCAATGGAGAACGCTACGCCTTTTTGCGCTGGGGACAGCAAGCCTTTGACAATTTCCGTGTCGTTCCCCCTGGAACCGGGATTTGCCACCAAGTCAACCTCGAATATTTGGCTCAAGGAGTCTGGACAAAAGAAGTGGATGGAGAAACCTTCGCTTATCCAGATACCCTAGTCGGAACAGACAGCCACACCACCATGATTAATGGCCTTTCTGTATTAGGTTGGGGTGTCGGCGGCATCGAAGCTGAGGCAGCAATGCTAGGTCAGCCTATCTCCATGCTCATTCCGGAAGTTGTAGGATTCAAGCTAAAAGGGCAATTGCCTGAAGGTGCAACAGCGACAGACTTGGTGCTAACGGTCACTCAAATGCTGCGCAACAAAGGTGTTGTCGGCAAATTTGTTGAATTCTATGGTGACGGCCTGTCTGGTCTGACCCTGGCTGATCGGGCTACCATAAGCAATATGGCTCCTGAATATGGGGCTACTTGTGGATTTTTCCCCATTGACCAAGTCACCATTGATTTCCTTCGGTTTACAGGGCGCGAGCCGGATCGGGTTGCTTTGGTCGAGGCTTATGCCAAAGAACAAGGTTTGTGGCGCGACGACGATAGCGCAGAACCTATTTTTACAGATATTTTAGAACTTGACTTAGCTACGGTCGAACCATCCTTAGCTGGCCCTAAGCGACCTCAAGATCGTGTGCTGCTATCTCAGGCCGCATCACAGTTCAAAGCAATAGACTTCCCATCGTTTAGCGGAACCTCTTATAATCCTGAGCGTTTTGTGCCAGTGGAAGGAACCCCCTATCAGCTTCAGGATGGTGCTGTCGTCATTGCTGCTATCACCAGTTGCACCAATACATCCAACCCGTCCGTCATGATTGGGGCCGGGCTCATCGCTCGCAAAGCAAAGGAAAAGGGACTCACGGTAAAGCCTTGGGTCAAAACATCGTTGGCTCCTGGTAGTCAGGTTGTATCCGACTACCTTGAGAAAGCAGGGCTGCAGGCCGATTTGGATGCGCTTGGATTTAACCTTGTGGGCTATGGCTGCACCACTTGCATTGGAAACTCTGGTCCTTTAGCGGCTCCAATTATTCAGGCGATTGAGTCAGAAGATCTCGTTACCTGTGCTGTTCTTTCGGGTAATCGAAATTTTGAAGGACGGGTCAGTCCGCATACAAAGTGCAATTACCTGACGTCTCCTCCCCTAGTCGTTGCCTATGCGATCGCCGGAACCTTGGCCCTTGATCTGAAAACAGAACCACTTGGCACTGATTCATCGGGAAATCCAGTGTATCTCAGAGACATTTGGCCCTCATCTGAAGAAATTCAAACTGTGATGAAGGCTGCACTCACTCCAGAGATGTTCCGGAGCCGCTATAGCAATGTTTTTGAAGGAGATGCAGCTTGGCAGAAAATTGAAACGGCAGAAAGTCAGACCTATGGCTGGAATTCGTCCAGCACCTATGTCCAAAACCCTCCCTTCTTCTCTGGTATGGATGCCCAGGTAAATGGTCATCAGTTCACAGATATTCAAGGTGCTCGTCCTCTGGCTATTCTCGGTGATAGCATCACGACTGATCACATCTCTCCTGCCGGGGCCATCAAGAAAGACAGTCCAGCTGGCAGTTATCTGGTACAGAATCATGTTGTGCCAACAAACTTTAACTCTTATGGGTCGCGCAGAGGCAACCATGAAGTGATGATGCGCGGAACGTTTGCCAATATTCGCTTAAAGAATGAAATGGTTCCGGGTTCGTCGGGCGGTGTGACTCGTCATATGCCCTCTGGGGAAGAACTATCGATTTACGATGCGGCTATGCAATATGTCGCAGAGGGAACGCCACTCATCGTTATCGCAGGTAGGGAGTATGGTACTGGCTCATCCCGTGATTGGGCTGCTAAGGGAACGCGTCTTCTGGGTGTTAAGGCAGTAGTGGCTGAGAGCTTTGAGCGTATCCATCGCTCAAATCTAGTGGGTATGGGTGTCCTTCCCTTGCAATTTGAGTCTGGTGTGACTTCTAAGAGCCTCCAGCTTAATGGTACGGAGACGTTTGATTTAAGTGGACTGAAAGGCGGCATTCAGCCCGGAATGTCTACCACTTTGACGATTCACCGGGTGGATGGTCAATCTGAGGATATTGCATTGACGTGTCGAATTGACACAGTAGACGAAGTAGAATATTACCGCAATGGCGGAATTCTACACTACGTTTTGCGTCAGCTTCTTGCAGTGTAGAAACTACGAACAATCGGCAATATCTTTCACGAAGATTGTGTTTGGTTGGTTTCAAGGGAATATCTTAAAAAGCCA
>JBCCWF010000189.1:0-11317 GCA_039194035.1 Cyanobacteria bacterium P01_E01_bin.6
ATAACACTCTCACAAAAAAAACAAACACAAAATTAACTAGTTTTTATAAAATAATAAAACGTTTTTTTTTTTATATTGTTTTGTCAACCCAAATAAATTACACCAAAACAATCGTAGCTACATCAACCGACATAAATACAGGTGTACTGGAATTCAATCATCAGAGCGAAAAAACATCGGCACACCGTTAAGCTGCGACAACATTCAACATCTCATTTGACTGAATCGCTTCATTCACCAAATTAAACTTTTGACGGCAATGATTATCGATACGAAGAGGGAGCTCTTCATTTTTAACGACAAAATTCATGCGAAAGGCGTCATCTCCCTCATCGCGTATAACCGATGATTTGGGAGGATCAATCAACACTTCGACGGTTACGAGCTTAGAGTAATCGACTCCACCAGGAACCTCACGTGCGTACACGTAATCCTCTCGATCATAAATGACATCAAAATTACATGCCTGCAGCATGTCAAATATAAATCTCTTCAGATCGTTTGATGAAGCAATTGACTTATATAAACTTGTATAGCGAGCCATAGGGAACATCCAATTGCAACAGCTATCTAAAGCCGAGAGTATCGCTACCTTGAACAATCTCTCTACAACAAAGGAGAACTCTAAGAATGCTTAAAGCTCAATCAACACCCTAATCAAGCACATGTTCTGTTGGCAAGACCAGAATAAGCGTAGGTACTAAACACTGCTTACTGGCCAAACACTGGTTAGTCAGAATCATGCATACTCAATTTAATACTAATTTCAATACATGATTTGATCAAATAAGTAGCTAGCCATAATTAAACGTAACCTTCCAAATCTTGTGTTGCCCGCTGAGCGGGCGACACAAGATTTGGAATTTTTATTTTATTACGTCCAGATACTTATCAAACTAGTTAGGTGCTTACATACCCATACATTACACCGTTTAATAGTGATGCTGACGTTACTTCAGATACAGTTAACCATCCTGAGTTGCACTGATGCGTTAGCGGTAAGTCCAATTAGTTAGTATTACCAATAGGGGTTCATTGCACGATTTAGGATGTGCCACTTCGCCGCGTGTACATCTTTCTTTAGGGTCTTGCTTAAAAATAAAATCCCTTAATAAGTAACTCGGCGTTATTAAACTGAAAATCCAAAAAACTGGGGATCGCCCAGGAGGGCTGCTCCCCAGTCTTTTAAAGTGAGTTTATTCACGACTTGGCAAAGTTTACAGAGAAATGAGATTTTGGTGCGCGCGTTGCGCGCCTCAAAACCTCATTTCTTCGTTGCAATTTTGAAAAACTTGCCAAGTCGTAAAAAATAGTATGATCTGACTCTTGAGAAATCTACAGTAGCAACCGTATGCCTGGACGATTGATTGTGTTCGAGGGGGGTGAAGGAGTCGGAAAAACAACACAAATTCAAACTCTTTATACCTGGCTCCAAGACGACCCACGTGTGTATCGTCTCCAAGAGAAAAGTCTCATCTCAGAAATTCTCATCACTCGAGAACCGGGTGGTTCAGATCTCGGTAAGGATATTCGACATTTGTTACTCGATTACACACCTCAATCTGCGGAAGAGGCGATCGCCCCCCAGACTGAACTCCTCCTTTATGCGGCAGATCGAGCTCAACACGTGGAACAATACCTCCGTCCTCGCCTTGAACACAATGCAATCATCTTGTGCGATCGCTACACAGACTCAACCGTTGCCTATCAAGGCTATGGTCGTGGCTTAGACCAGACGCTTATTCAGACCCTTAACCAGATTGCAACCAATGGATTGCAAAGTGACCTAACGTTTTGGCTGGATATGGATGTCGAAGCAGGATTATCACGCACTCGAAAGCGTGGACAAGCCGATCGCATGGAAAAGAACGCACAATCGTTTCATGAGCGGGTCCGAAGCGGATTTCAGACCTTGGCCCAAGACAATCCCCATCGGATTATGCGAATTAATGCGAACCAATCCATAGAAGCAGTTTCAACCGATATTCGCACCGTGCTCCGACAGAAGCTAAACGAATGGTATGACACATTCGATGAATAGCGTTGAATAGCAAGAATCTTATGGCTAGAGAACTGGTGCCTCTTTGCTAAAGAACCTCGCGTCAATCGCTACCAGCAAGCAATACGACGATCACTGAATCAAGGACGAGGATCATGGCGACGGAGCATACATCGTCTGAATGGGCTGAACTAGTCGGACAAACAACCGCCGTTGAGTTGTTGACTCAAGCGATCGCCCGTCATCGAATTGCCCCAGCGTATTTATTTGTTGGCCCGTCTGGCGTAGGCAAACGACTGGCGGCAGAACTCTTTGCCGAACAGTTATTGGCGCGGCCAAACGCCAGGGCACATCGCGCATCTCATCAGTCCTCAGATCAGAGCCATGCCACAGGACTGACTTACCACAAAACGAATCAGACCTCTGACATCCTTAAACAACGAGTTCGACAACGCAATCATCCTGATTTGTTTTGGATCGAGCCAACCTATCTCAACCAAGGCAAACGACTCACCGTGTCCGAGGCAATAGCCTCTGGTCTCAAACGGCGATCGCCCCCCCAGGTTCGCCTAGAACAAATTCGGGACATCCCGCGATTTCTAAGCCGCCCTCCGTTGGAATCAGAACGTGCGGTGGTGGTCTTGGATGGTGCAGATTCCATGGGAGAACCCGCCGCCAATGCCCTCCTCAAAACACTGGAAGAACCTGGGCAAGCTACGCTGATCCTGACGGCTCCCAACATCGATTCCCTGTTACCGACCCTAATCTCACGATGTCAGCGGATTTCATTTTCTCGACTGTCTCCTGCCCAGATGACCACTGTATTGACAGGCTTAGGGAAGCAAGAAATTCTATCTCAGGAGAGTATTTTTGCGATCGCCCAGGGAAGTCCAGGAGAGGCGATCGCCAGTTGGGAGAGACTCCAGGCCATTCCCGCTGAACTCTTAACAACAGCCACCCAACCCCTCCAATCGCTGAGAGCAGCTCTCGACTTAGCTCGTCAAATCAATAAAGCCCTAGATACAGAAGATCAGCTCTGGCTGATTGACTATTTGCAGCATCATTATTGGCACCATACATTTCAGCCTGCGGCCATTCAACACCTAGAAACAGCACGCACACATCTGCTTCGATACGTCCAACCCCGTTTAGTCTGGGAAACAACCTTCATGTCCTTGTTAGAGTGTCAATCCAGGTAAGTCACACAAAGTTTTGATGCGTTCTTCTGGTGCATCACAATACCTGCTCCATGCAGCATGATCATGTTCTGGTGGCGTTCGTACCGACAGACAGCAACCGACTCAGGACAATGGCGCTGTTACCTGAACCAAGCCTCATCCCGATCAACGGTTAATCAACAGCGCCTGCCGATGAATATGCCGAAGACGTGCCAAATCCACATATGGAATGGGTGACTGGCGCAAGCAGTCTGGTAAATCAATCGTATTCGCGACTATCACAGCTGGATGATTGGGATCCCCCAAGTGATTCACCACAATAGCAGCGTCAGAAAAATCATGCGTTCGCGTATAGTCATTCATCGTCACAATAGTCGGAAGGCCGACCTGGACAGCGGCACGAAGACCATGGGCTGAATCCTCAAACGCCACACATTCCTCTGGCTTCACATTCATGGCTCGAAGCACATACTGATAAATATCTGGAGCAGGTTTCTTCGCTGAAACAATGTCTCCCGCTGCAATGACCTCGAACCAATGAGGGGCCTCTGGGGCTAACATCATTTTCAACAAGGCAATGGCATTTTGTGGTGCACTTGTGGTGGCGATCGCCAACCTCATCCCAGCATCACGCGCCTCGTGAATCAGGCGTATCACCCCAGGTCGGGGCAGAATAGCGCCTTCATTCAAAAGCTGAGCATAATGGCTCGTCTTCGCTTGATAGAGTTCCGCAATAAACGTTGAGAGTTCTGCAATGTCTGAATGTATGGACTCAACCATCGGTTGATATCGTTCGATGAAAAACCGAATCCGTTCCTTACCCCCGGCAACAGTGAGCAGGGCTCCATACAATGCCTCTGACCAGTACCAATTAAGCCCTGCATCTGAAAAGGCACGGTTAAATGCAACCCGATGTCCTTCTCGCTCAGTCTCTGCCAAGGTTCCATCAACATCAAAAATAAGAGTATTCAGAGAAGTCGTCATTATCGTCATTCATGGGTGCGTTCTCAGCCAATCAGTACCTGTGAGTCATTAAAACCAAAGCCCCAAATCCTATGCCGCCCACTGCGCAGACAGCACAGGATTTGGAAAGGTACGTTTAATTGTGGCTAGCTACTTAATAACTCAACCGCCAATGGCCAGTGGCTGCAAAACCATTACGGTTCATTGCGGGACTCAAGCTCAGGTGATAACTGCATGATAGGTTCATTACCAACAGGACTCAGTGTCTCATTTTAATTGCGCAGAGGAGAAAGTATTTTGCTTCCAAGTTCACAGAATGCTGCTCAAAATACTTCAGATCGTGAAGACTTTAGCGAATACGTCGCTCACCTACAGGTTCACATGGCTCTTCAAGCCCGCAACTTAGTCCCAAGCTTAGGCCAGGTTGATGGAAATCGAGCACAACTCTTGCATCAAACTCAGGCAACCTTTGAAAAATTTGTTTCTCGGCAAAACCTCAGCTAATTCCTTTTGCGAGTTGTCCTGTTGATGGGGCTCTCAGTTCTTTAGTTTTAGCCAACCATACAATTCATACAAACGCATGCAAGTGAGTATATCCATAGAGGGTGCTCATTTGTATGCGTTTTTCAGTGTGTATTTGAGTTTCTACTCCAGCTAAGTCGATAGGCATAAATCAACTCACTTTAAAAGCCTGGGGAGCGCCTCTCCGGGGCGCTCCCCAGGCTTTTGTTTTTTTAGTTTAATAACACCAAGCTACTTAACAGGACTTCTGATGATCGAACCGCGTCACCGGTGTTGGCCCATCAGTAAAGATGATGCCATCAGAGCATCTATTTTTATTACGCGCTTCCTTTCTTAGCGTAAGTTTTGGGTTTCTTTGAAAAGAGAGTGATGACAACTTCATGCCCTATGGTGAGGCATAGAAAAGCAACATTCTGTAACATAGACGTAGGGTTCAGTTAATATTGGCTATGCAGTCCTCGCTCTCTGGCAGAACCAGCAAGCTTCGTGCGGCACAGAGGGCAGACAAGGATAAGGCGCGATCGCCCAACAGCGAAACATTGTTGAACAACGTACATGGCGACATGGATTGCGTATCTTTGTCGCTATTAAACCCAAACCATATTGAGACCTGTAGTTGTCCCGTAGGGACAACTACAGGTCTCAACCTAGAAGAGGTTTCAATGCATCGTTGCGGCTATTACCCGTAGCACCTGCATCAATGAACAGATCGTTGCAATTTTAAGGGAGGAAGTTTTGAGAGTGATCAACGCGCTAACGCGCGATCAACGCATTAATCTACTGGTTTTGTTCGCTGCAGGACTCATGTTTTGGGCTGGGTTGGCATCCATGCTTCCTATCCTCCCTCTCTACATCAGCGATCTAGGAGGCAATAGCAAGCAAATCGGGGTTGTGATGGCTTGTTTTGCGATTGGGCTGCTGTCCTCAAAAGCATGGCTTTCTCATATGGCCGATGAACGGGGTCGGAAAATCGTGTTGATGATTGGCATGAGTGCGATCGCCATTGCGCCTATTGGATATTGGTTGTTTGCCTCAATTCCGGTCTTGATGGCAGTTCGCGCACTTCACGGAATTAGCATTGCGGCCTTCGCAACCGCTTATAGTGCTCTCGTCGTTGACATTTGCCCGCCACAAAATAGAGGGGAACTAATTGGTTATATGAGCCTAGTCAATCCTTTAGGGCTGGCAATGGGGCCTGCCCTTGGCGGGTTCTTGCAATCGGCAGGAGGTTATACCCCTACATTTCTCATGTCGGCTGGATTGGGACTGTTAGGGCTTCTCTGCATTGCTCGGGTTAAAGAATCTGATGCATACAAAGGCATGCTGACTCAACATCAATCCAATCATCAATCCACATCTAAAAAATTTTGGAGTCTGTTAGTCACCCCTCGTATTCGGATTCCGGCTTTCGTGCTGTTGATGGTGGGTATTGCGTTTGGCACAATCAGCACCTTTGTTCCTCTATTCATTAAGGAAACTGGCGTAGATTTAAATATTGGGTTGTTTTATACCGCGGCGGCGATCGCCAGTTTCAGCGTGCGCCTCTTAACAGGGAGAGCGTCAGACCATTATGGACGTGGCGTATTCATTACCTTCAGCCTAATCTTTTATGGCCTCGCCATGATTGTACTGTGGCAAGCAAACAGTGCAGTCACCTTTCTCATCGCAGGGTTCTTGCAAGGCACCGGAGGTGGGATGCTAATCCCAATGGTTGCAGCCCTAATGGCGGATCGCTCCCATCCAGATGAACGCGGTCGGATGTTTGGATTATGCATGACCGGATTTGACCTCGGTATTGCAGGAGCTGGCCCTAGTCTGGGTGTTGTTGCCGATATTATTGGATACCGAGATATTTTCGGTATTACTGCCGTTCTGATCGCTGTTGGACTATTAGCTTTTCTCACCTTATCCAGTAAGGATCTGCCCCATTCCCTAAGATTTGCCCTTGGAAAAGGATGCGATGTTTATGCAGTGAAGGAAGTATTGTCTTGAGAGGATATGGTAACCGTTTGGCAAAGTTTACAGAGGAACCAGAGTTTGGGGCGCGCAGCGCGCCTCAAATTCTCATTTCTTCGTTGCAATTGTGAGACATTGCCCCAGTCCTGTAACCAAGAAGATGACGTTCAAAACACCCTCCAGAGTATGGTGGTTAGCTCACCCCTCGACCAGACTCTGAATACCATTCGTCAAAAAGCCCTTAATTTCATCAGGTGGAAGTGGCTTACTATACACATACCCCTGAAGCGTATGGCAGCCATATCTCGTCAACATGGCGAGATGTTCTTCGGTTTCAACCCCTGTAGCATGAGCCTTTAGTTTCAATCGATGAGCCATATCAATCACGGTTTCTGCAATAATGGCATCTTGCTCATTCGTTACAATATCTCCAACTAAATCACGGCCTGGCTTGAGGATATGAATGGGAAGAGTTCTGAGATATCGCATTGGCATACCATGCATCCCAAACTCATCAACCGAAATTTGAATGCCTGTCGCCGTAATCTCTTGTAGAAGAGGAGCAATAACCTCGTGATCAAACGCCATAAAACAGGCCTCATCAATATCAAGCACCAGTTGATTTGGGTTTAGCTCAGCCTGCCGCACTGCTTTTAGTAAGTGCTCTACAAAAATGCTGTCTTGCAGTTGTTGACGCCAAATGTTAATCGATAACCGCAACGGAATCAGAGTGAGCGATCGCCATTCTCTCAGCTGCATACATGCCGTTTGAACCACCCAGCGACCTAATTCTGGAAGCAGTTGAGCTTCTTCTGCCAATGCAATAAATTGCTTGTAAGGAATTTGTCCTAATTTTGGATGCTGCCATCTCAGCAGAGCTTCGAGCCCAGTGACTCGTTCTGATATCGTGTTCACCTGAGGCTGGTATAGCAAAGAAAACTCAGATCGATCTATCGCAGATTGAATATCACCCAAGAGTTGTTTGTGGAGATAGTAGGCAGATTCCATCTCCTGGGCATAGAAATCATAGGAATTTTTGCTTTGATTCAAGCAATGATGATTCGCAATCTCTGCGCGACTTAAAAGCGCAGACGCATTCGTACCATCGTTCGGACATAGCGCTCCCCCCATTTTGGCAACAATCTTCACCGGTTGCTGATCAATCTCATAAGGGTCTTCAAGGATACACACTAATTCATCTAGAACAGACGTTATAGTCCCCAATACACCTTCGTTGGATAAGACAATCGCAAACTGACTACTCCCTAGTCGAGCCACTAATCCCTTAAAAGGCGCATCACTCCGTTCAGAAAACACCGTCAATCGTTTTGCAATGGCTCTGAGTAATGGCTCTGAGAGAGATAGTTTATTACTCCTTGCTACCCAGTCGTGATGCAGTAAATGGATTCGTAACACGGCTAGTACCCCCTTCGATGACGAATCCACTGTGTCATTCATCCGGGTGAGTTCTTCTTGGAGCGCTTGATGCAACAAGATGAGATTCGGTAGCCGCGTGACCGAATCGTAAAACGCCAAATGATTTAAGCTATCGACAGCCCGCTTCATTTCTTGCTTGTAGGGTTGGGCGATCGCCTCTTGTCGGTTGAACTGAGCATCTACAGCATCGAGCAATTCATCCGAGGTGAACGGTTTCGTCAAATAGTCATCGGCTCCAAGGTTCATTCCTTGACGAATATCCGGCTTCTCCCCTTTTTCGCTGAGAAAAATAAACGGAATTGCATTGGTCGTTTGATCCTGGCGCAAGGCACTTAACACCTTATACCCATCACACTCAGGCATCACAATATCGCAAACGACCAAATCAGGATGATAGGCTGACACCATCTCCATTCCTTCTACTCCATTCGCTGCACACACGACTTGGAACCCTCTATCTTCAAGGGTGTTCGTGATGTCTTGGCAAATAGCCTTTTCATCTTCAACGACAAGAATTGTTTTCATAAAAATGGCGTCTGGATAATGGTGACGAAATCAAGGCAATGCAACCCATAGATCAATATTGAAACAACTAAGTAGCTAACAACCATTAAACGTACTCTTCCAAATCCTGTGCCGTCCGCTGCGCGGACGGCACAGGATTTGGAATTTTGGGTTTAACGATGTCCAGGTACTTAACAACGGAAATAACACCGCCTCACCTCTTACGTCAGAACCTAAATATGAGACTGCTCAGAAAATGCCCCCTAAATCCTTCTTCATTGCCAATCTTGACGACAATATATGCCGTTGAAATCACAGCTCCAACAAACACAATCCCCTATGAACTTGTTTAATAACAAAGGATCTGCTGCAAGCAGGCATCGTGAGGCTTTATAACAAACACTCCATCAGACTCTGAATTACGCGTCGGTCGACCATAACTCACGCTGGTGGAATGTGCTACGTCAGGTGCTTTTCGATGCTCAAAACTGGAAACAGCCGATAGCCACAGGCACGTGAACATGTATTGCAAGCATTGCACCTATTTCATTATCTCTATCATTCCCAAAAAAAATGATGTAGAAACCCCACAACTTATCTGAGCTTTAGTATCGACAAAGGCTCTTCATACAGAACAAATATTCTTAAAGCGCGACATCAAAAGATCGCTTCTCTTTCGGGCGTATTTGAGACATCTTTACGATGCTTCATTGACGCGAACGAGGCGAATTTCTGTGCGCTGATTAATGGGATCGGCCGGAGCCACACCCTCCAAAGGCTGACTAAAGCCTTGTCCTTCTGCCACGATATTATGCTGAAGGCCTTGATTTCTCAAATAATCCACAACAACCTGTGCTCGCTGTTGACTGAGAACTTGATTGATATCGGCGCTTCCTGTTTGAGAGGTATGACCAATCACGCGGACAGCAACTGTTTGTTCGTTAAATTCTGAAATTTCCTGGGTCAGTTGATTGAGGATCTGTGCACTTTCTGGGGTTAGCTGCGCCGATCCTGTGGCAAACTTGACGTCTCCTCTGACTTGGAGGTTGCCAATATCAGGTGCATTTCGAACAGCACTGTCAGTCAATACCGGTGCAGATGCGGTCACCGATCGTTGGTTGCCTTGGAGTCGATCGGCGAGTTCAGGGTTGTCTGCCCGTACCAAGTCAATCAAGGTTTGTGTGTTTCCAGCCGCTTCGGCGATCGCCTGAAGTACAAATAAGTCATCTGGGTTGGAAGGCACAGCATCCATCCGCCCAGAAAGCACCAATACAGCGGCAGTCGCCTCAATGCGTCGTGCTAGGGTACCGTCGGTCAGCCAGCTATTGGCTTCCGCTGCCGTAAAAAATTCTATTCCGTTAACAACAGCTGCTGCATCTTCAGGAGAGAGGCCGCCATCTTCTGCGATTTGGGTCTGCAACTGAGATGAATCACGCACATTCGTATCGATGCGACGGTAATAAAATTCGAGCAATTCTGACACGACTCCAGGATTTGATTGCAGAAGTTGGTCAGAGGCAACAATGACATCAACAATAGCCTTGGGAGCATCTTGACTCGACAACACGACAGTGTAGCCCCGCTGTCGAGCCTGAGTCACAAATGGCTCCCACAAAACGGCGATCGCAATATTCTGGTTTGCATCCTGCATCAACGACCAAGCCTCCGAGGCATCTGCAACCTTGGTCACTGCAAAACCAGCCAAATTAAAGTCATCAAATTTTGTATCCAGAACCAGCGCAAGATACTCACTCGGCGTATCACCAGCAAATGCCATCCCGACCCGCTTGCCCTGAGCTTGTGCCTGAGCAACCAGTGTGTTCAGTTCTAACAAAGACGTGAGATTTGGATAGAGCGTGGTATTGAGCACCACCGCATCGGCCCCGACTGTACGGTCAATCAGTCCTACAATCTTGCCATCCGGTTGATGTAGCAAAAACTGATCGAGCGTTGTCACGATGATGTCTGCTTCACCACGACTCAGACGCTGCGCTCGTGCAGCCTGATCAAATTCATCGTCGTATTGAAGTGTAATTCCACTCCCAGATAATGCGTCTTGAAACGCGGCATTCCGAAAAGTGCTGTAGCCACTGAACGTATCCCCTAACACGGAAATGTTTCGGCTACTTTGGGGTTGCGTTCGACCGTCACCAGATGCCGAGGTAGATGGACTCGGGATGGGCAACAAACCAGGAGATAACCTTGACAGAAACCATACGCCTCCTCCTAATAGTCCAACGGTCATCAATAAAGCTGCAAGTAGGGCGGAATTTTTCTTCGTGCTCATGAATTTGAATTAATGTTCCAGCGCGGAATCTCAACCACTTATTCTGAAATAAGTACCTGGACATAATTGAAACCAAAACCCCAAATCCTGTGCCGACCGCACAGCAGGCGGCACAGGATTTGGAAGGATACGTTTAATGATGGCTATCTACTTAAGAGATTCACTATCAACAGGCCATACTCCTGATTAAAGCAAAAGCATCATAGGAACCGCTGCTTTCTAGAGAAAAATGACGGTGCTGGTTTTCGATGTGAATTTGTGTGCGGACATTAAGACACTGCATACCAGAACTTAGGTAAGGGACTTGGACATGACTTGGCAAACGTCTCAAAATTGCAACGAAGAAATAAGAGTTTGATGCGTGCGTTGCGCGCCCCAAACCCTTGTTCCTCTGTAAACTTTGCCAAGTCGTGTACTTGGACGTAATTAAACGTACTCTTCCATGTACTGTGCCGACTGCTTAGTGGTCGG
>JBCCWF010000190.1:0-11301 GCA_039194035.1 Cyanobacteria bacterium P01_E01_bin.6
ATTTGCCAAACTGCGCGGCCATGCTCATTGACGAGAGCAATGGACAATACGCTACTTGGCAATGAGCGGAACTCTTTTTGAGTGGGCGTTCTGTTCTGAGATTTACAGGCGATCGCCAGTTCCGCAAGAGTCCAAGAATAGTAATGACCATGCACGTCGAAGACGAGGGTATGCAAGTGGTCATCGTGAGCGAATCCAATGAGGGTCATAGCCTTGCTCCAAACCAAAACCTATTCCACATCTTTGAAAGATTGAGCGTCGGGACGACTTGATAGCAATTGTCTGGCTGCGTTGCATTGCCGAACTCATCTGTTATCCGCATGTCGTCGCGAATGGCGATCGCCTCCTCTTTCGTCATTGGCTGCGTGAGAATCTGCAAAATGCCGCCCGGATTGCGGAGCGAACAGTCGATGTAGGCGATCGCCCAGATTGGCAATTTATTCATTGCTTCTACCCTCCATGGCCTGCGTTACGTCCACTACCCCGATCATCCATGCGAGTGCCACTAGGTTGTGCACGGTCTGGTGATCCGCTTCCTGTTCCAGATGTTGGCGGTTGATATTCCTTTTCCATTCGAGAACCACTTCCAACTGAATCAGGAATACCGCTCTGATCAGAGCGCGGCTGAAATGCCATGGCCGCGCTTGGGATGATGCAACCAATAACGGCGATCGCAAATGTTGCCTTCAACACTAATTCCATCGTCATTCCTTCTCGGATAAATTTGTACGATCAAAAAAATCTAAATCGTTATGTGATTCTGCGAGACGTATCTCACTTTGCTGGAATTGCTGTAGGGCGATCGCCCCGGTCACCACGTCCTCAACAGGGATCTGAAGCTTGCAACCGTCTAGTAGTTCGATCACCACAGCCATTGGTTTGTTTTCTGGTGCATTGACCAATGGCTTATCTTTCACGTGCAGCGTCATGGTTACCTGCGCCCCTCCGCTTCCAGTGGTTGAACGTCCAGTTCGTGAAGAAGATAGTGCTCGTCACTGTTTTCGACCGTATACCACCAGCCGGGACGAATGCCTTGGCCCCAACAATATTCAAGAGAGTGCCAACACAGACCAACTATCTGCCCTTTCCTTACGTACTGGAACTGGTGATACTTCGATTCTGGAATTTCGGACTGAAGCGCAATCTTGATGCAGTCAATTAATACTTTGTTCATGACGCTCCCTATGCTGCTACTGCGCTAGAAGGACACTGACCATGCCATGCACCAATCAGCTGATTGTATGCATCGAATTCGTTGTGAGCCGTTCCTCCCTGGGTGTAGGCAAAGCTCACATAGATGCCACCATTGGGCTGATGGCCATAACTGCCAATGCGATCGCCATCAACATAAACCTTTACCCGTGTACCAAATGCAGTCTTCTCTCGCTCAAGGGTCGTGAATGTTAACATGTGCTCAGATCCTTTTTCTATAAGGGTTCACAGAGGGCGATCGCCGTGCAGCCGTCTAAAGCCGTGCGATCGCCCTTTTGTTTTGGGGATTTATGGCGACCCACCGCCAAGACTCAATAGTTACGCCATCACCCCCTCAGTGAATAGCCGTTGGGCGATCGCCGTCTTACTGCCAGAGCGGTTGAGATTGTACTCATCGCACAGCCCCTGCAACTTCCGTTTGGAAAAGCTCATCAGTCGATCCAGAGCACTCTCTTTATGGGAGATAGCCTGGGCGATCGCCTCATTCAGGGCGTCCCCTTCCATCTCCTCACCCAAATCCACTTCGACTAAATCAAAATCAGAAGGCTCTTGAACAGGTGCCTGAGCTGGACGCCTCGTAGCGTGGCGATCGCAGAGTAACCAGAAACAGGCGATAAACGCGAAACCGTAGCAAACAATGGCGGATTGTAATTCAAAACTCATAATAAAAATCTCCAGAAATGTGTAGGGTTTCGTAATCTCGACTACTCGCTAGCCGCTCTCTGAAATGCTGAAGGGAAGGTACTGCTATCTATCGTTGCGTTTAAGCAGCAAGCTTGCGAACGAATTCTGCATCTTTTTTAGAGAGCTTCAAAAATGCGAGCTGAATTTCGACTATTAAAACAGTCTTCTTCTGACGCAGGTCTAGACCAATGATCAAACCCATTGCTCTTAAACGCTTGGCAACTCGCTGTACGTATCGATAGCTCTTCTTTGTTAACCGGCTGTAGTGCTTTTCACTGTTGAAATTAATCGTGGTCATCGGTGGTCTCCTTTCTCTGGGCTGGGCTGAGAGAGATCCGGGCTGCGGATCTCTCCGGGCTGAATCGGTCTAGCGGGGCGCGATCTGCTGAGCGTAGCCGGACGCTGCGCCCACGACCTGCAACAGAGCGATCTGATCGCCGCTGTCTCGGAGCTGCAGGAGTAACTCGGTGATCTGATCGCAGATCTCGCTGCTCTCAGCTTTCGGCGCGGGCTGGATCGAGAGGTGGGACTGAATTAGCTGGGTTCTGGCTGTGGTCATCGGTGGTCTCCTTTCTTTGAACTGAATTGGAATGACGGGGGCGGGAGCTGCCCGCTTCGGCTGTCAACCGCTGTTGGTGGTTCCCCGTCGATTTTTGCGCCTTAGCCTCAGTCGTCAGACGCAGCCCTGACCGGGGAGCCTTTTTGTGGGGTAGGCGCAACCCCTTATGTCTACCAATATAACCACTAGTTAGTGGTTTGTCAACTGCTAGCTTGCAGTTGATATTTTCAACAAAATTGTTTACTATTGAGTTGCAGTTGATAGACAATAGGAGAACTGTAAATGAGTGTTGACGTGAAGATCCGTAGAACAGAAGAATGGGATGTCCCAGATCTCCCTAAGAGGTTGAGCGGAGCATTTGAGAAATCCAGTAAATCTGTTTTGCAACTCTGTCGAGAATCTGGCATATCCAGCGCTTTTTGGTATCAAATGATCAAGGGAGGAAAGGCATCGATTAGCTACTCCACCCTTCAAAGGCTTTGCCAAGCACTTGATCTGGTTATTGATGAATTGAACTCTGAAGGTGACACGAAATAGACCTGATCGCCACAACATTCATCTACCGAAATTAATCACCACATTGCACATAGTCTGCATCCAGGCACATAGCGCAGGAACTCTTTGCTAGGAAAGCTAACCTCACCGCAACGGAGGCTTCTAATGACTGCGATTTCCGAGTCTGTTCTGATTGAATCGAAAGCGGCGCGAGATGACCAACTTGCCACCGTATCCCATGCACGCGCTAAAGAAGCTTTGAGTAAAGCAAAAGCATTAATTCACTTTGCCCAGGTTGGTAGCAATGAATGGGCAACCACTGAGCAGATAATCGAGTTCTACGAAGTTGATGACTCTGTAGTTCGACAAAACTACAAGCGTCATAAAGATGAGTTTCAATCTGATAACGTGGAAACTTTAAGGGGTAAGGCTTTAAGGGATGCTCGTGACATCTTGTCACAAGCATCTAAAACCTCTCAAGTAATCGTTTGGACACCTCGTGCAGCATTGCGATTAGCAATGTTTCTGCGAGATTCCGAAGTTGCGAAAGCTGTTCGATCAGCATTACTCGATGAAGTTGAACGAGCAGGACAACTTGATGAACAAGTTCAACTCCAAGCGATGGAAATTGAAAAGCTCAGATTGCAGGTTGAGTTGGCGATCGCGGAGAAGGATGCAGCAGCGGCCAAGCAAAAGCTAACGAACACTCGGCACCTGATTAGTAGCACCAATTCTCCTGAAACGGCTGCACTCATTCTGGGTATAGAGAGAATAGAAGTTGAAAAGGTTGTTGAACATACCGTTATTCAAAATGAACGAGGTCGCATCATCGCCCAATTCGATGGAGCTGGAATCACCGAAATAGCGAATCGCTATGGGTTTCCAAAAGGTAAGAAAGGCAATGACCAATGTCGCGCATGGTTAGCGTCCATCGGTGTTACTCAAGATCATTGGATGGAAGAACCGACTGCCCATGTCACTAAGAAACTTCCCCGTGACCTCTTGCAATGGGTTGATGAGCAATGGAGGTCTGGCAAGGGGATGAGACAGAAGGGAGTGGGAGAGTCTGTGAGCTTGTCGTTGTTGCCGGGAAAGTCTTAGCGGTGCTTTTCCTCAGCTCATATCAATGCCATCGACAGATATTTTGCTTTCTATTGACACATCCTGTATGCCAACACACCCGCCAATCCTCCCAGCGCCATGAAAGTAATTTGGGTTACAGGGTTAGCCCCATGTCTTTTGGCGGGCTTTATCGACTAATTGTTGGGTTTCTTCAAGAGTCATCTCGTATCGATTGCCCAAAACTTTAGGGAGCTGGTCACAGTCTCGATTTCGATCAATGCCTGTCTCTGCAATGTGAGCTGGAAGGGCCACATTGCAGAGAAACGGAGGCTTGGCACCTTTAAACTGCTTCGGTGTAAGGTTGTTGGACTCCCGAAAATCTGTAGCTAACAAAATACTAAAACTGAGGTTAGCGCTGCGGAAGTCTGCGCTGTGGAGATTAGCGCTGCGGAGGTTAGCGCTGCGGAGGTTAGCGCTGCGGAAGTCTGCTCTGCGGAGGTTAGCGCTGATGAGATCTGCGCTGATGAGGTCTGTGCTGCGGAGGTCTGCGCTGATGAGGTCTGCGCTGATGAGGTTAGCTCGGCTGAGGTCTGCTCGGTTGAGGTCTGCTCGGCTGAGGTCTGCTCGGCTGAGGTCTGCTCGGCTGAGGTTAGCGCTGCGGAGGTCTGCGCTGCGGAGGTCTGCGCTGCGGAGGTCTGCTCTGCGGAGGTTGGCGCTGCGGAGGTCTGCTCTGCGGAGGTCTGCTCGGCTGAGGTTAGCGCTGCGGAGGTCTGCGCTGCGGAGGTCTGCTCGGCTGAGGTCTGCTCTGCGGAGGTCAGCACAGCTGAGATGTAATCCAACAAAACTTTTAAACCCATCCCTCTGTAAACACTCACAGGTGCCAATGATGCGATACAGCCGATCGTCATCAAATGTTTCTGTTCCTGGCTCACCGCATGGATGAAATGACAAGACCTCTGTCAGTTCCTTCCGCGCTTGTCCATAGCGATGTAGCTCAAATAGCAGAATCATCACGTTGATGCCTGCTAGCACATCTACCTGGCGCAGCTCCAAAGGATTTTCCTGTTCGGGTAGGCGATCGCGCAAATTCCATGTTTTGCGGTGAGGCAGGTTATTATCTCTGGCATCAATGAACTCCCCATCCCACCAACGGAGGTAGAAATCATGCAGCCGATTAAACAGTGGCACTGGATCAAAATCGCTGTACTTGGCCAGCAATACGCTCAGGTAACTGACCACTTCACGGGGCAACGCACCATACCCCAACAGGTCATAGAGTTCCCAATGCATGTCCCCGTCTGATATTTCATACGGTCGTCTACGCCCTCTCCCCTGCCGTGACCAGTCTTCCAATGCATCTTTGAGCCGCTCTGCAAATAGAAACTCACCAAAGCTTTTATGGGCAAACTCCACTGAACCTTCCCGATCGCCCGACGCAGGCTTGATATAAAACGACGTCAACAGGTTATTGAGTAGCTTTTTCTCAGACACATTGACTTCTTGCCGTGCTTTCGTCAACAGCTCGGAGACGGGATTGTTGCCATCCTCTTGCAAACGAGCCTCTAGGAAAGACACCTTAGCGATTTCATTCCCGGACTGCATCACACACACGGCCACTTCAGTTAGCGATCGCCTTAAGTCTTCTGCCTCCAAACCGACCTGGCGGAAATTCTCGTCTTGGCGCTGCTCTTCAATCACCCAACGCACGGCCTCGTCATAAATCACCACCTTGGCCTCAGTGCCTTGTGCTCCCTCAAACATCGCTGCATTCAACCGTTGCTCCCGGTGCATTCGCCCCAACAGATATAACAACAGCGGCTCCCGTGCCAATGCATCTTTAGCGGCATTCACATCCGCTGGACAGACTGATAAGAAATTCTTCAACCCGTCTGTTTCTGCCTGCCCAAACTTAGCCGCCCATTGGCTGTACCATCGCGCTCTCAGGTCATCGCTCATGGTCTGAAGTTCTGCCCGTTGCAAATCTTCCGATTGAGAAATGACTCGCTCAATCCCCTGCAATGACAGCGGACGCCCTGTAATGAGAAATCGATGATGACTGGTCTGTTGAAACTGAACAACCTGGGGTAGGAACTCTTTTAATCCACCCGTTTCTCGCCCCTCCAATAGCAGCTCGTCAAACCCATCGAGTAGGAATAGGAATCGAGTATTTTTATCAGTCAGCCACCCCGAATCACTGCTCACAAAATCATGAGTTTCCAGGGTGTTAGCCAATGTTTGAGTCAAGTTGTTTTCCAATACCTTGAGGCTTCTGAGACGAATCAAAATCGGGGTATAGGCTGGATAAAGGCACCGTCGCACCCAATCGGCAAACATCCGACAAAATACACTCTTTCCTCTTCCCGCTTCCCCTTGAATAAACAGAATTTGTGCTTCATCGTTGGTCGCCATCAGATGGTGCGTCACCCAGTTTTCTAGGTCTTGCGGTGACTGATTTATGCACGGCTTCCCCTCTCGATTTAAGAGCTTGACCTTCAACGGCACATAGATATCACAAAAGCTCAACTCCTTTTCGTTGAATACCTTCTCCTGTGGCCCAGGTTCAACGTTCGTAGTCAGATACTCCTCAATGCTCTGATACTTGGTCTGTTCTTGTTGCCAGTCTTCAAAGGTCGGTTGGCCTAAATGTTTGATCGCCTCGGTTGAAGCTGCCCAGATCTGATTCAGATAGCGGGGCGATCGCCATGCCACTCGTTCTATCACCATTTGGGCACTCTGTGCTGTCAATCCCACTTGTAATAGCCGCGCTTTCAGCACTGCCCCAAATTGCTTTGCCAGAGTGGAGTTCGGGAAGTCAGTGACTGTTTTGGCAGCGTCATCATCACTGAGTTCTAATTTTGCCAGTCGTTTCGTCTTTGCTTTTACGTCCTCAGAGGCAGGGACATTACCAATGTTCTGCAAAGTTTCATCCTGAGCGAGAACTGACTTGAAGCTCTCCAAGTATGCTGCCTGAGCGGCGATCGCCACACAGTTTGCCAGACTCAATTGCCGCTTACTCTTTTCCAGGTAAAACTTCAGTAGCCCAGTGGCGATCGGCACAAATGGGAGACTTTTCTCAATAATCTCTGCTAGCGGTGAGTTCAGCGCATCTAGTAGCGAGTCCATCTGTCCCACGAGTGGAGCTAGCTTTTCTACATTCGCCCCATCTTCTTGTAATACCTCCGCCAGAGTAAAGACCGCCTCCGCAGCCTCCGCAGTGCTATCGACTGTATCACCGGAGAGTAATTCAGAAATATCTGTAGTCAGAAACCGCCAAAGCCGACTCGCCATGAAGCTGTGCTCATCTATGAGTATTGTTTTCTTGTCAATAACGTTTTAGCGGACGAACCACTGCTTGTCGAGACATCGTGGCGAATTCTTCAGAAACGAGGGAAACAAACAAGGGGACTGAAACGCCACAATAACTTCTAATGCGAAGGGTAGATCCACCGTTCAACCCCTCATCACCCCGGACGATCCGGTCGGTGATGCTTGCGGCCACTACCCCGATCATCTAGGCGAGTTCCACTACCTTGCGTACTGCCTGGTGAACCGCTTCCTGTTCCAGATACTGGAGGCTGATATGCTGTAGCCGCACCGGAAATGATGCAAGCACTAGCTTCGTAAACCGAACATTAATTGCGGTCAAAAAAATCGGCGTCGCGATGAAGTTGAGCGAGACGTATTTCTGCCTGTCGAAACTCATTGAGTTTCACGGCAGCATCTTCGACGCCGCTGACGGACAGTTGCAAGAAGCAATTGCCAAAAAATGAGCCAAGCGGAATTCTGAGAGCATGGGGCTGTTCCGCTTTTTGAAGCCGTTTGTTTTGGATGAATCTTTCGCTCACGCCGAAACCTAATTCCTTTCAGCAACTTGCTTTACCATTTCCGTCCACACCCCAATGGCATCTTCGGTGCACCACTCCAAGGCCATTTGACGTATCGTATCCATTGCGTCCTGTGGGTTACTGAACGACTCCGTTCCAATTCGACCGTTGCCATCACCTACGCTGTATGCCCAGCCTGTATACGAATCTCCATCACGGCACACGCCCAGCAAATAACCCATCGTGAGTTCACAGGTGACCCATGCACCGCCATAGCATTGCTCCAATTCACTGGTAATAGTAGAAGGGCTAATGCTCATTATTTGTTGCCCTCCACTAATCTGATGTCGTCTTCATGAATGAGTTGGTGATCGCATCCGCATTCCACCGTGTACCACCAACCGGGATGAATGCCTTGGCCCCAACAGTAATCAAGGGAGTACCAACATGCCCCGACAATTTGTCCCTGCTTTACGTACTGGAACTGGCTATACTTCGATTCTGGAATTTCAGACTGAAGAGCGATCTTGATGCGTTCGATTAAGACTGTGTCCATGATGTTCCTACGCTGCTACTGCACTAAAAGAACGCTGGCATTCCCACCGAGAGATCAGCTCTTCATACGCTTCAAACTCAGATGCGAACGTGTCTTCGCAAAGGCTGCATGACGGGCTGACATAGAAGCGACCACTGGATAGATCGCCGTAAGATCCGAGGCATTGGCCTTTGCTGTCGTGAACGGTGACGCGGGTGCCGTTGAATACAGGCGTTGAGACCGTGATGTACTTTTCTCGTTTGAGAGTGGTGGATGGTAGCATGTGGTTAATCCGTAATGGGTTAAGGAAGGGCGATCGCACGGCTTTGGACGGCTATAGGGCGATCGCCCTTTTGTTGTGTTTTAATTGTACTCATAATCATAAGTATACGCAAGATATAGATATTATCTCTTTAGTGCGTATAATGTGGGTGATGATAATATCAAGGGATGGCCGTGAAAAATACGTTGAGTGAATTACTGAAAACTAAGGGCAAGACTCGTTACTGGCTTTGGAAGGAAACGGGTCTTGCCCAAAATACTGCGTACCGAGTTGTAGACGATCAGTCTTACATTCCTGGCGGAGATGTCATGGATCGGATTTGTAGTGTTTTGTCAGTTCAGCCTGGAGAGTGGCTTGTTTGGTTGCCAGAGCAAGATGATTGATTTAGTTTCGATTGGTCAAACCAGCTTTTTATTTGATCCACATCAAAATTGCAACCACGAACAAGGAAAAATGAAATGAATACTACGGCACCAAAAGCAATTATTAGCTTCTTTGATCAATTTCCTGAATGGAATGGTTATCGATTTGAGTTCAGAGGTACGGATGGATATGCAAACATTACTCATCTAAACAAAGCTCTTGGGAAGCGTTTCACGGATTGGCGAAAGACTAACTTTGCTAAAGAGTTACTGGACGAATTAAGTAAGATTTACCGCGCTCCGATTGACTGGGAGAATTCTCCCAGTCAATCCCAAAAACCTTTAATAGATTACGTCAGGGGCGGCGATGCCCCAATGTTCGTCCACCCTGCCGTAGCACTGTCGTATTGCACCAGCAACCCAAGATTGCAAGCCAGGCTTAATGCTTGGGTTGTCGGCATGATGACAACGGGAACAGCCAATCCAAGGATTGATGATTGGAACGCAATGGAGTACCTCAGGGGAGTTCAATTTAATCGAGATGACATCACAGATATGTATGGGTGATTTTTTATTTGCTTCGCATCATTTCTACAACCACGAACATTGAATTAGGAGATGAGCATGACATTACTGAACGTTTCTGATCACGGTGGAATTTTGGTTATTGATTCTCGGCTAATCGCTGCTGAATTGGGGATCGAGCATAGGAGCTTTTTGAAAACTCTGGATGAATACCAAACCCAGATAGAGCAAGCGTTTGGATTTCTGCGATTTGAAATCGCAGAAATAAATGGTCGGGGTCGGCCTTCCCGGTATGCCTATCTAACAGAAGAACAATCCACCTTTGTTATGGCGCTAAGTCGTAATACGTCACGAGTCGTTCAGTGCAAAATAGATCTGGTCAAAGCATTTTCTGAGGCGAAGAAAATTATCCCTGCCCAGCAAAGGGAAATTGAGAAGCTGAACTTAGAACTCCAGATAGCGATCGCACGTCAACAAGCTGCATCAGCAGAGCAAAAGCTACTCGCCACCGTTCAAGTGCTTGAAGCCGTTAGTCCTGGACTCGCACCATTGGCATTAGGTAAATCTGAGGCTGTGATTGAACGCGTTGAAGTAGTAGAGCATCATGCAGCGATTGACAGCACAGGAAAGACAGTTGCAGATAGGACGGGCAAAAGTCGCACGGCGGTCGCCAAGTCACTTGGGATGAAACGGGCAAAGGATCTATCTGAATGGCTTAGCTCTATTGATCGAGAAGATTTGCTGGAGACAGGCGTCACCGTCATCACATGTGAATACATCCCGATGGAAAAGCTGTGTGAAATTCGTGAGTTGTGGGTACAGCACAAGGGCACTCGGCAAAAGCTGATTGGTGAGTTTTGATTGAGTCTAAGTATGTTTACTGATCTTTAATTACCGATCTTTTTAAACCAGTGCTAGTTTATACAAATAACCCCGCTGTGCGCCAACACAGCGGGGCTTAAGAAAACTAGAAAAAATTCTCCAATGAATACTAGATTAGAAGAACATCTGTCTATTCGTCAACATGTAGGGCGAAGGCCAGCATATCGTCTTTACATTGATGAAGTAGGCAACTCAGACTTAAATGCGTCAACGAATTCAAATCATCGCTACTTAAGCCTTAGCGGACTTGTTATAAAAACAAGTCAAATTCTTTCGATTCAAGGAATTGTTGAAGAGTTAAAGAATAAATATTTTCCCTCTGGCGATGGGCAGCAGATTATTTTGCACAGAAAAGAGCTGATGAGAGCAACATATCCTTTCCACTCACTTAAGGATATTCAAACAAGAAACAGTTTTAATTCTGATTTACTTGAAATTCTTTCTCGACTGGAATATCGATTAATTACTGTTGTTATCGATAAACTTGAACACAAACAAAAATATTCCGTGTGGACAGCTCACCCGTACCATTACTGCATGGAAGTCATGCTGGAGCGATATGTACGGTGGCTTTCTCAGATTCACTCCTGTGGAGACGTACTAGCAGAAAGCAGAGGGAAGCAGGATGACAAAAAATTGCGAAATAGCTTCAAAAGAATTTTTTCCCGTGGAACGCGATACGGCAATCCGATAGATTTTCAAAAAAGATTGACCAGTTCTGAGCTAAAACTTGCAAACAAGCAAAAAAATCATGCAGGATTGCAAATTGTTGATTTACTCGCTCACCCCAGCTACAGAAATATGAAATTTGAAAGAGAAGGGACTCCAAGCAAAGACGATTTTGGGACAAAAATTGTGTCAATTCTAAAAAATGGCAA
>JBCCWF010000191.1:0-11277 GCA_039194035.1 Cyanobacteria bacterium P01_E01_bin.6
AGTTTAGTGGCTTCATTGCTGGTGAAGACGGTTTTGCCATCCAGTTCAATCCCAGGAGGCACAAACGGCTTCGACCCGCTGGCGACGATAATATCTTTAGCGGTGAACGTTTGGCTGCCGTCATCGTTTTTGACGACAACTTTCTGGGGTCCGGCCACTTTGCCCCAGCCTTCGATAACATCGACCTTGAGGCGTTTAAGGTTGTTGGTGAAATTCCCGCGAATCGTGTTGACAAGGTTGCTCGCATGGTTTGCGATTACACCTCGATCAAAATTCACCTGGCCTAACTGGATGCCTAAAGACTTGAGGAGATGCTCATTGCGCAGATCCCGTACCCGACCGGTGGCCGCCAGCAGTGCTTTTGAAGGGATACAGCCTCGGTTGACGCAGGTTCCACCGACTTCTGCCGCTTCAATAATTGCGGTTTTGAGACCAAACTCAGCTGCGTGGAGCGCAGCTCCATAACCGCCAACACCGGCACCAATAATGATGAGGTCATAGTCAAATGTTGTTTTATGCATGATGTTACCCTCCTGAGTATCGTACTTTCAGTACTTGGCATTTTTCTGAATCAGCCTTAAAATCCTTATATATCAGTGCTTTGAGAGAATATCTTCCCCACAAATGCCTAGTTTGAGGACAGTCTCACTAATAGGGATAAGGCTAAGTCAATAATCAAGAAGAATCTCTGAAATATTTGTCAGTAGATTGTTTCGAGCACTCCACTATTTCCCTGCTGGCAAATTGCTCTATTGCTATTAGAAGGTCGTCACTTAAGTCTGTGGGTGGCGACCAGGCTGACGACCTTATATCCTCCGCTTACTCTTGCGCCCTATTGATTCAAAGAAGCAATGTAGGCTTGAACTTTCTGGTATTCGTCAGGATGATTTTGCTCAAGGTAATTCATGTCAGTTGTATTAAATGAATTACCGTTTTCTTGACCTTTAAGGATTTGCTCAAGTGAAGAAACAATATCTTCAACTAATGGTCTGTCACTAGCCCCACCCAGATTCATCTCACTAGGGACGATTGCCCACTTGTAAAGTATCTTGCCTTCAGAGTCTTCAATAACAACTCCGGGTTGAACCATTCCGTTTGGATAAACTCCATCTACATCTTTGAGCGGAGTTTCGGCTTTAGGGGTAATGAAAATCCCGTATTTTTTAGCTTCAATGTTTTTCTCATCAATTTGAATGTCAAAGTTGAGGTCAAGTTTTTTTTGGGACTGGTTTCCTACTTGAGAAGTAATTCCGACAACGTTTCCACCAAGCTCTTGAATTTTATGAAGAGCTTTCTCATTAAAGTCTTGCAAGTAGCCCGAACACCATGGACACCAATCACCTCTAAAAAACACCTTGACAATAAAATTGCTGCTCATCTTAATTCCTCCATTTCGGTTTGTAGTCTGTTTACTTTATTAGTTTCGCGAGTAAGAATTGCAGACTTTGCTACTAACTTTCCATGAAAGTGAACTGCGTCATCTGCTGATGAATTCAGTATTGCTCATTCGTTTATTGATTGGTAGAGGTAATATATGTCTAATAGTTATTTGAAAAACAAATGAGTGATCGAATCTCGACCTTACGCTTGTTTTGCCGTGTCGCAGCAACTGGTAGCTTCACGGCTGCAGGCCAAGAGATTGACTTGTCCCAGCCCTCTGTCTCCAGAATCATCTCCAATTTGGAAAAGGATCTGGGAGCGGCGCTCTTTGTCAGAAGCACCCATGCGGTGAAATTAACGGAGGCCGGAGCAGACTATCTGGCAAGAATAGAACCGATTCTGTCTGCTTTAGACGAGGCTAATCATTTGGTTCGTAGTGATGGAAAGTTGCAGGGGCGTTTGAGAGTAGGGAGTGCCAATAGCTTCGCGGCACGCGAACTCATTCCTCGCCTTCCCGACTTCCTAGCTCAACATTCGGACTTGAATATTGATCTCGTGTTGACTGATGCGTTCCAGGATTTAATCGATCAGGGTATTGATGTTGCCCTTCGTTTTGGTCAGCTCCGCGATTCAACCATGGTTGCGCGGCGGTTAGGAGTAAAACCACGGCTATTAGCAGCTTCTCCCGCATATTTGGCGAAGTCTGGAACACCAAAAACTCCAGCAGACCTTGCAGGGCATCAGGTGATTATTGGACCGTCTAGTATGGGGTCAACTGGTTGGAATTTTCAAAAAGACGGCAAAACGTTGTCAGTCAGAGTTGAAGGTCAGCTGATGGTAACTGTCAATGAGGCGTCAACGGTTGCTGCTGTGGCCGGAATGGGAATTATTTCCACTTCACTCTGGGGATGTAGAGCAGAAATTGAAAGTGGTGAACTTGTGCAAATTCTTGAAGATTGGGAAATTGGAACTTCCGAAATGAGCGCATTGCTCGCTGGAGGAAGAAGTGCAAAACCTTCTGCCCATGCTTTTGTAGATTATCTCGTGGAATCGTTCCGCAAGAGCGCTTGAACCCAGATAAAATTGAAGCGCTATTTTGACTTATGCAAAAGATCTTTTCAGGGCCTTATAGAAAAAGGATTTCATTCAAAACCGTAGGTTTCTGCTCAAATGCCCCCGCTGGTCCAGGTAAGCCTGTATCGTCAACTGTCATACCCCTTGCGATTCCGTCTGTCGACGTTAGTGCAATACCCTGCACTCGATTTTTACTTAAGTAATTAACGACCTCGATCACGGCGGAACCACCGACATTAAGCCGAGTATGTAGAGCAGGTAATGTCGTTGGAAAACATAGATCCACCACGCTGCCCCGCACTGCAATAACAGTTCCACCTACCATGACGAATCGTGATGATGGGCATCAGGAATATCACCTTCAAACGGCTGAACCCCTGATTGAGGATAATCATCGTCACTGGGACTAAACAGACGCTTAACTGCGCCTAAAATCCAGTCAGTTCCTTTTTGAAAGGATTGACCAATTGCGGATATCATTTGCTTCCAGTTCCTCATCGGTATTCTCCTTCGTGATGTTGTTCTGATGTACAGTCAAGTTTCAAGCAACGTTCTAGAAACTGAACTCTATTGGAATGACTCTGCTCGCCAGCCACAAACTGAAATGGATTAAAAACCAGTGGCTTTGTTGGATCAAAAAGCGGCTGATTCAAGTAATGCCACAGGGTCACCCCTAAATTGTGAATACGAAATTTAAATGTGTCCATTGATTCCAGTAAGCCTCCCGACTCCGCTCTTCATCAGTAGATGGCCATAATTAAACGTATTCTTCCAAATCTTGTGTCGCCCGCTGCGCAGGCGACACAAGATTTGGGATTTTGGTTTTAATGACGTCCAGGTACTTATATTTTTCGAGCGGACATCCACCTCTACAATTGCGACAGAATCAACGAGGTGCTGCTAAGACGTAGTCGTTTTAGACTCTAATTCTGCTACAGCACGACTCTGCATTGACTCTTCTATCTGCTCAGTCCGCTTCCGCTGAGTGACGAGTGACTCGCGTGCTCCTTCTTGAAGGAGTGGGTTGTTATTCGTTGCGATTTCTTCTTCGCTCCGTTCTAACATTGACGCTTCCGAATGATTTTGGCGTTGTTGCTGTTGAGCCATTCGTTCACGAGCAGTTTCCGGTATATTCATATGTACAAGCCTCTCTCGAAGGGTGCATCTGCAAGGAAAACGAACTCCTTACACGTCATAATCTATCGGAAAAATTTGAGGATGTTATGAGGGAGCTTTGCTTTAAAAAACAGAAGGGGAAGAAAGCGCAACCTCCATAAAATAAAAGAGTGATGGGGTGAATAGTCCGTTCCATCACTCTTTATTTTAAAAATTCCTAAAGATCGCACTCCAATTACTTGAGGCTTTCAGAGGATTTAGACGGGTGAGACAAAATCTCAGAAATAATACTCGCTAGGACGACGAGGTCAAACGGTTTCGCAATAACAGCTGATGCCCCTTGTCGTCTTGCTTTAGCCTGGTCTTGATGGCGATCGCGCGGCACGATACAAACAAGTGGAATGTCCTTTGTTAGAGGATCACGTTGTAGTTCGAGTAAGATATTATCTCGGTTCGATGGCTCGTCAACCAAAATTAAGTCTACTGCCTTCGCTTGAGCTAAGGCAACCCAGTCATCGTCAACTTTGGCAACCAGCACTTCAATCCCAGCAATTAATTCGAGGCCAAGTCGAATGACTGTTTGAATGTCATCGGAGTCTTCAATAAGGAGTAAGCGGTGAGAAACCTCTGAGGCTGGGTAGTGGTCACCGTCTGGACACATTGTTCGCTCTAGTTGGAGTATCATTGTCGATCATTTACATCGTCTATCTGTCATTCTTCGGCAATATCATGCTTTTTATATATCGATTGTAGAATGATCAAAGGTTGCTGAATAAGGCGGAAAGAATTTTGACACAATTGCCTAAAGCCTCCACCGTATAGCAACCTCAGTAAACTGTTTTTTATAAGGTGCTTAAGAAAGTAATTACTAAACTGGATAAGTAGCTAGCCATCATTAAACGTAACCTCCCAAATCCTGTGCTGCTCGCTGCGCGGGCAGCACAGGATTTGGGGTTTTGATTTTAATGACGTCCAGGTACTTAGTAGGAGCACTAATAAGGTAAATCAAAAATATGAGGAACTTGTGGGGTTCTAAGAACTAGAGCTACTTAATCGGCCACCACCAGAAAACCGAGACATCCAAGAAATCTCAACATGTCGAGAAATCGCCCGTTGTTCACCTGATTCATGTATTTTTTCCGGGATAGACCATTGCTTGCGATGGTTAGGCAGCTTTTCAATACACCTTGGCACGGCATTACAGTTCCTATCCTTCTTTATCTGGAAGATCTCCAACATCAATAGTCATGTGTTGGTTTCTGAGTGCGAAAAAGGAAGGCGGGCATGGATGGCAAGTGTTGGATTTGGGCGGTCATGGCTGGGGCGGTGATGTGGGGCTGGTCATGATATCTCTATCTCTCTCAGCCAGTCCGTTGAATATATTTGCGTAGCTTGTCGTCAAACGTGAAAACTTCTTGCTGTTCTACAGTGTGATAGGCCCAAAGCAACGTGTCTACAAAGTCAAATGTGCTTGTGCTGTAACATTCAAGTGCCTTCAGAAAGACCGCAGACTTGTCCATAGTCACGAGGTTTTCAGTCAGCAAATTGCTAAGCTGTTGTTGAATCTCTTTCCAGTCAACGGCGTAGACTTTTTGTAATACGTATACGACTTCGCACGCGACCTCTATTGGCAATGTTACGGTCTGTTGTTCAAGAATCTCTGCTGCCTTGGGTGATAGTTCTGCGTGATCATCGAGGACATAGCGCAGAATAATATTGGCATCAACGATGCTCATGTTTTTCACTCACAACTGCTTGCCATACGTCTTGCTCCTGAGCAATTAAATCAGGCTTGGCATAACGGCTCAAGCAACCGCGCAAGCTCTTTTTAGGGGCGAAAGGTTGCGCGGTTTGCTGTGGCGAGGGCAGTACGATTATTTCTACTTCCTGACCCCAAAACTGCTTGGGCAATTGAAGATAGATTTCTCCATTTTCTACGGTTTGAATTCTACGAATGGCTTCCATCGGTCAAGACCTCTGATTTTTGATAGTTGGCTGAGATAATAAAGATGTGGAAACGGGATAAGGATAGTTAATTCATTTTTTCACCTCATCAAGTGCTGGGAAAAGCTGCTGCATTAGCCCTTTTTTGTGGGCTTTGAGGGTGTCGAGCTTTTGGGTTTCTGCGGTGATGCGATCGTCGAGAGAAGAAAGGCAGTCAGCGATTTTTTGTTGTTCTTCAAGTCTCGACGGAAGTATCACAGGAAATGACAAGAATATCTCTACCTGGATACGCTTTGCTTTGCGTCCTCCATCAGCTATCTCTCCAAATTTTCTGTAGAAGTCTTTACGCTTTACATACTCCAGTAAAAAGATAGGATTGATTCCCTTGCCTATGTCAAAGCAAGGTAGATCTACAGTCGATTCAAAGCCATCTAGATGATTAGGAATAATGCCAAATGCTTGATTGAGAAAGTCTAGTTTACTATAGATAAATTGACCAGATTTCCTCTGATAATACTGAGTATTAGCGCTTCCTTTAAGCGCTTCCTCCTTTTGAAAAACACCTTTACCCCAAAGCTTAACAGTAATTTTTTTGCGACATCGCCTTTTCTGCCTATGACACGACTTTCTGTCAAAAACTCTTCTAGTCTTCTTTCACCCCACTCCCCTGCATCCCGAAACTCAGGAAACCGCAACTTAGGTACACTCATAACTCACCCCCTTGCGGCATTTCCCCATGCACCACCCCTCCAAGGGAGGGGTGGTGCATGGGGTGGGGTGGTCTCCTCTGTCGGAGTGCTCTCCTCTATAGTCAACGCTGAATGACTTCGCAGAAAATCCATAACACCAGATAGATTACGCATTATGTGAGTTATTTAAAGTTCTTGTATATCAAGGGTTTTGATTAGCCTCCAAATCAGGAACTTAAGTGATTTCGACGTATCTACGTCATTCCAGCGATCAACTCACATAAGCCGTAGATTACTTTTTACATCACTATCCCGCAGATGAATAACCGTTAAATCTAACCCCATCAAAAAAGCATCCCGCAGGGCATCATATTCAGCCTTGTCATCATGGCTGCTGCCATCTACTTCAATCACTACCGATTTTTCAGCACAGTAAAAGTCAACAATATAATTACCGATAATTTTTTGGCGATCGAAGTCTAGTCCCAAAAATTGCTTCCTTTTGAGTTGATTCCAGAGCAACACTTCAGCCAAATTTCCAGCACGCCGCAACTCTCTCGCCCGTTCTTTTAGGGCTGGGTTATAGGGGAGAGACATATATTTTTTCGTATCACGCATAGAGCTATCCGATCTGACTTCGTTTGTGAGTTTTACCACCCCGTCAGGCTGCGCCTGCCACCCCTCCAAGGGAGGGGAATTAATCCGACCTAAATTCCCCTCCCTTGGAGGGGTGCCCCGAAGGGGTGGGGTGGTCTTACTGCTCATAAGCCTTTAACCCCGAAATCTCCCGCCCCTGAGCCAGCTTATGCAACAGCGGAATCAAGTCATCCATCAACGCCAGTTCCTTTTGGGTGCGAGCCTTCCAGCCCAACTCCAAGGTCGCCATCAGGTCACTCAACTGCTCCCCATCAAAAATCATCCGCTGCATAATGCCATCCACAAAGGCTTGCAGCGCCGCCGGTTCTAGCCCGTGCTTGGCAGCCAGCTTCGCCAGTTCGCGGGTGCTCTTTTCCATCTTAAACGCCTCATACCCCGCCCGGATAGCCTTCTCATCCAACCTTTTGCCCTCTTGCAACGTGCTGATATAAGCCGCAATATCCTCGCGATCGTCCATAAACTTCGCATCCGACTGGATCAGCCCGATCAACTCATCGCGGCTCATCTTCTGCTTACCCGGTTTCTCCTGGGTATAGCGAGCCAACAGCCCCATGATGTAGTCATAATCAATCACCGCCGAAGCAAACAGCACAAACTCAAAATCCAACTGCTGCACCTCCGGGCTGGTCGCATCAGCATCTTTGTCTTGCTGAGCCTTCAGCCGTTGCGCCGTCTCCAGATACATCCCCCGGAAGCCCTGCAACTGCTCTGGGGAAATCACCCGCTCGATCGTTGCCGCATTTTTGGGCGTTAAATCCGTATATTGGTCAAGCTGAGTCTTCAGTCGCTGCACCTCCTTAAACAAATTGAATCTGCGCCACCCCGTCGCCGCATCATGCTTTTCCAGAATGGCTTCGGCGATCGCTTGCTTAGCCAGCGCTTCCCCCGGCTTGGGCTTGTCCTTGCCTTTGGGCTTGTAATAGTCAACATGAAAGCGCAGAACATTGCGGTCTTCGATGGCGTCGGTGATGGTGTAGGCGTGCAGTTGCCGCTGGAAGATGTCCTCCGTGGTCTTGTGGGAGGCTTGCTGACCTTCAATCTGCTGATAGCTGGAGTTTTGCTCAAAAATCGGCGTGCCCGTAAACCCAAATAGCTGAGCATTGGGAAAAAATGCCTTGATCGCCCTGTGGTTTTCGCCAAACTGCGATCGGTGGCATTCATCAAAGATAAAGACAATCCGCTTTTGGCTGAGCGGCTGCAGCCGTTGCTTGTAGTTGCGCTTGCCGATGTTTTTAGGACTGTCATCCAGCGCCAGACCAAGCTTCTGAATCGTGGTGACAATTACCTTATCAGCGTAGTCATCCGAGAGCAGCCGCTGCACCAGGGTTTCGGTATTAGTGTTTTCTTCGACGCAGCCTTCCTGAAATTTATTGAACTCTTCCCGCGTTTGGCGATCGAGATCCTTGCGATCGACCACGAACAGGCATTTTTCAATATCTGGGTTGTCCTTGAGCAGCGTCGATGCCTTGAAGGAGGTGAGCGTCTTGCCGCTGCCGGTGGTGTGCCAGATATAGCCATTGCCGCAGTTTTGATGAATGCAATCGACGATCGCCTTGACCGCATAAATCTGATAAGGCCGCATCATCATCAGTTTTTGCTCGCTGGCTACCAACACCATATAGCGACTGATCATCTGCCCCAGCGTACATTTGGCCAAAAACGCCTCAGAGAAGCTGTCCAGGTGGGTGATTTTTTTATTATCTTCTCCGGCGAACTGATAGAGCGGCAGAAACCGCTCGTCTGCGTTAAAGCTGAAGTGACGGCTGTTGTTATTAGCGAAGTACCAGGTATCGCTGCGATTGCTGACGATAAATAGTTGTAGAAAACACAGTAGGGTTTTGCCGTAGCCGTTGCCAGAATCATTTTTATAATCAACGATCTGCTGCATGGCCCGACGCGGACTAATCGTCAGAGTTTTAAGCTCAATCTGTACCGTTGGAACACCATTGATCAGCAAACGCACGTCATAGCGGTGGTGGCTGCTGGCGGTGTTGATGCGAAGTTGGTTGACCACCTCGAAGGTGTTTTTGCACCAGTCCTTAATATTAACCAGGGTATAAAACAGCGGTGTGCCGTCTTCGCGCTCAAAACTGTTGCGCTCGTGCAGGTGTCGGGCAGCCGCAAAGACATCGGGGGTGACAAGCTGATCCAACAATCGATCAAACTCGGCATCCGTCAGATGCACACGGTTAAGTGCCTCAAACTTTTCTCGAAAGTTTTGCTCTAGGGTGGCGCGATCGCGGATGTCCGGGCGATAGCTGTATTTGAGATCACCCAGCTTCTCGATCAAGGCTTGTTCGATTGCTTGTTCGGTCATTGTCACGCTCAGCGGTTACAGACAAGCGGCCTTCTGGCCGTAGGCTCTTGGACAAAGACCTATTATATAACTGATAATTATCTACTGTTCTTATTCGAAAATACTCACTGTCGGGCGGTAGCTGATGGCGTGAAATGGCCACATCGGTTCGGGTTAGAGGTTGCAATCATCTTAAACTTAGCACCAGCAGATTCATTCACTCCGTTGCACCCAAATGATAGGCGTTTTCAAGTGTTTGAGTTTCTATTGAACGAGATAACAGTTAAGCTTTTTTGACACGCCAAGCGGTTTGAGTCCCCAGCTTCCCAGCCTTTTGAAACGTCCAACTGCCCCGTTGATAGAGTGTTTCATCCGCGTGACATTTAGGTTTCACCCCGATGAGCTGTTCAATCTCCTCTGTGGTCAGCACCCATTCACACTCACAAGCTCGCTCCAAGACATCCATATACCAGAGCGGGTTGGCCTGTTGTGTGGCCGTCAACGAGTTAGAGGCTGAACCTCCCGTTACTCGTTCAGCGAATGATTGCAGCACTTGAGTCTGAGCGGCTAGCGTTTTATCGATTTGATGCAACAACAATGATAGATCATGCAAGCCATTGGCGATTTGTTGTGGGACTTTGAGATGCAAGGCACTGGATACAGGTCGATCGCTTCCCCACGGGTCAGGAATGGGGTCTGCCTTAGCAGGACGTGCTGAGGATGTTGCGGCATCTTCCCGTTGACTTGATACATTTTGATTAGATTTGTCCTGCTTGGATCTGTTTTGATTCAGTTTCGTGTGAAATGCTTGCTTGTGGACTGGTGATTCGAGATTGGGTGGTGGTGCGGCATTTTGTTGGGTTGGCGATCGCCAAGGGGGCATATGGGTTTGAATCCAAGATTGGCTAATTTGAGCCGCTAAATTTTCTAAATCCTGAGCTGTATCTAGAATCCCTTGATCTACCAAGTTTTGGGCCACTTGATGCATGGTTGCAACCAACCCAGGACCCACCAAATCAGCATGATGCGACAACAATTTACTCTCTTCTCCCTCCGGGCAATCAATTAGTGCCTGAATCAGTTGCAAATACGCCTGTGCCCGCTCAGGGTTAGGGGTCGTCGGTTGAACTTCTTTGAGGAGAATATGGTGCAGTTGAGCAGCCCAGTTGTGTAAAAACTTAGCAGCGTGGCGATCGCCCTCCCGCAATAGCTGAGCCGCGACTTGTTCCATCACTTGCACTAAGTCTGCATCAAGGAGGGTTTCGTTCCGTTTCAGCAGAATCCATTCTTCCCCCTCGGGACAGGTCAGTAGCTCTTGAATCAGCTTTAAATCAGCCTGTAGTTTCTGTTGCTCCATGGGTTATCCTACTTTTTCACGAAAGACTGCCTGATAGGTCTTTCAGGCTTGAATATTGAGACTTGATGTAAGAACCTCGACACAATTAAAAAACAAATTCAACATCTTGTGTCGCCCGCTGCACAGGCGACACAAGATGTTATGGGTTCTACAGTGACGTGTGACCATCTACTTATGAGGGTTGGATGTATGGAAGGGGTGATGTGTGGAGAGTGGATACAGTTCTGCCTTTACCGATCAAACCAGGTGCCTAGCATTACTCTTTATCTTCCGTTTGATCGTTTGATCATTTGATCTACTGCTCTGTCTCCACGAAATTCTTTTGCGGCACGACTCACGTCAACAGCAACATCAGTAAAATAAGGAGGCCTACAAATGGGATAAACCCTAAGCCACCGGTCGAATTATCACTGTCTGAGCCCCCTTTCTGAGAGCTGTTGAGATCATCTTTATAGCGACAATAAACACACTCAAAGACATCTTGCCTGCTCTCAAGACGAACCAAGCCATCCTTGCCACATTTCGGACATTTCAACACAACATCATGCGTCATGGTGAGGGACTCCATCGTGACCGACATACGTCTAGACTTAGAAATGAAAATTAAAAAACTCCGAGATAGTTTGTTGTTGGGGGCGCAGCCACCACCCCAACACCATGCTTTCCGGTTTTAAGTAGATGGCCATAATGAAACGTATCCTTACAAATCCTGTGCCGCCCGCTGCACGGGCGGCACAGGATTTGGGGTTTTGGTTTTAATTATG
>JBCCWF010000192.1:0-11273 GCA_039194035.1 Cyanobacteria bacterium P01_E01_bin.6
ATTGAGTTTATTGATGCCTATCTACTTATACCGAACTCAAAAAGATAGTAACGAGACTCCTGTTAACCTCTCATTAACCTGACGTTTATTTGCCGATGACACCACCAGAAACTGCCGCTGAGAAAGCCACTGAGCAAGATACTCAATCTAGTTCTCAATCTCAATCTAAGCCCCGCGAAGAAAATCCAAGCTATGTCAAGTTGGCGATGCGAAACATGGTGAGAAAAGGGGGGAAATCGTTGACTCACTTTTTTCTCTCAGCAGTTGGCCTACTCGGCCTATTCGTTGGCCTCGCTTACCTGACACGGTAAGTCGACGGCGCTTGCTTCGTTAAAAGCTCTCATCGATATAGTGATCGGAATACTTATCGGATGGTGAGTGCTTAATTGTATGAGTGCAACTGTTTTCGCTCATGTCCATGCATTCATGACAATAACGCTGAAGGAAAGTCTTAATCTATCGTGGACTCTAATCGCAGCTCTCTTGATAAGGTGGACACACCCAGCCCATCGAGCTATCCAATGCACATTGAGGTCTGTGTCCATTGGGCTGATACGATGGGCGATGAGTTCGAGGTATTGGATGCTGAGCTTTTGACCCTTGAACATGAACAATCGACACGTGAGAAATCCCATCATCAACCTCTGTCTCTGATACCTGACCTTTTCGAGGATATCCAATCAATTCCCTGGGAAGATTGGTTTGCGACATGGCTTACTGCCCTTGCTCCTGATTACTCACCCATGAATGCTTATGAACTAACGCTGAAGTTAACGACCGACCGCATCATTCAACAATTTAATGCTGACTATCGCGATCGAGATTACGCAACGGATGTGTTAGCCTTTGCAACGCTCGATTTGGATTATCAATTGCCCGATATTTTTTATGCGAGTCAGCCCTATTATTTGGGGGACTTAATCATTTCTCTTGAAACAGCTCATAGACAGGCCAATGATGTGCAGCATCCTTTTATAACTGAATTAGCTTGGTTGTCGGCCCACGGATTCCTTCATCTTCTCGGATGGGATCATCCAAATGAGGAAAGGTTAAAGAGTATGCTGGATAAGCAGCGTACATTGTTATCACTCATTAATGTTGTTCAATAGAGTCAATCGATTCTTCTTGGTGAGCATTGTTGCAGTACTGGATCGTTCACTGCTAGACAATATTAGGGAGAATCTATGAGCCTCAATTTTTATCGTTGCCTGGTGCATCTCATGTGAAATCGGGAAAGCAAGACAACCTTGCTGTAGCAAGAGCTAGAAATCGCGTTCTCTTCGAAATCTAGAGATAGCAACTGTACAAATTTAGAGACAACGAATACTTACCCTAGCGATCGCCCGCCTTTATAAATATGGCTCAGGATCTTTCTACAAAAGACTCTCCAGCAACCGTTGAGCAACGGCACGCTATCCATCGCGAGATGGCATGGAATGTTGCGTCTAACTTATTTGTGAGCTTTCGGTATGCGTGGGCAGGCCTATCGTATGCATTTTTTACTCAACGAAACTTCCGAATCCATGTTGTGCTTGGAACGGTTGCGATCGCTCTCAGCATTTACTTCCGTCTCTCATCCACTGACATTGCGATTATGGGGTTGACGATTGGTGCTGTTCTTATGATGGAACTTATCAACACCGCATTAGAATCTGTTGTTGATCTCACGGTTCAGCAGACCTATCATGAGCTTGCTAAAATCGCAAAAGATTGCGCTGCAGGGGCTGTTTTGATTTCAGCACTGGTTTCTATGTTGGTTGCGTCTGTGTTGTTGATTCCTCCGCTGATAGCAAAAATACACCTCATCATTCCTTACGGAATATGATTTTCGGCATGTAAATCGAGATTCGTGCGACGATGTACAATCACGATTGCATGACGTCTACACATTCTCTTGACGTACAATCCCGTAAGTACCTGGACGTAATTAAAACCAAAGCCCCAAATTCTGTGCCGCCCGCGCAGCGGGCGGCACAGAATTTGGAAGAGTACGTTGAATTATAGCCATCTACTTATCAATGAGGATTGCAATACCCTGAGAGGCAAATCTCTATGATTCTTGTTATTGACAACTACGATAGCTTTACGTACAACCTCGTGCAGTATTTGGGAGAGCTTGGGAATAAGTTGGCGATCGCTAGCGATATCCAGGTTCATCGCAATGACAAAATCAGCTTGAAGGAGATCAGGCATCTGCGTCCGGATGGAATTGTGATATCACCAGGGCCAGGGCGTCCAGAGGATGCTGGTATTTCTATGGAGATAATCCAAGTCTTAGGGCCAGAGACTCCGATTTTGGGAGTTTGTTTAGGCCATCAGTGTATTGGGCAGGTCTACGGTGGCACTATCACATCGGCTCCAGAGCTAATGCACGGCAAAACATCTCCGATCCATCATTCAGGTGTCGGCGTGTTTGAAGGACTAGGACGACCTTTTACGGCTACCCGCTATCACAGTCTTGTGATTGACCGTGACACCTGCCCAGATATTCTTGAAATCACGGCTTGGGTGGAGGACGCGACGATTATGGGCGTTCAGCATCGCACGTTTCCTCACATTCAAGGGGTTCAATTCCACCCTGAAAGTATTTTGACAGCTTCTGGTAAGCAGCTTTTAGGCAATTTCCTAACCTCCATTTCCTTACGCCCTGTGTTGGCTTGAGACATCCACTAAAAGCGGCGATCCTCTTTGAATATTGACTATTAGACAGTTGTTCGGTCTGTCAAAATTTCGTATCCATCCTCAGTGACGAGAACAGTATGCTCAAATTGAGCCGACAACGCGCGGTCAACAGTGACGACAGTCCATCGGTCAGGCAGGGTGCGAGTATGTTTTGTGCCTGCATTTAAGATGGGTTCAATGGCTAATGTCATCCCTGCGCGCAGTTTTACATTGGGCAGTTGGTAGGTGCGGAAATTGAATACCGAAGGTTCTTCATGGAGGTTGCGACCTACGCCGTGACCTGTAAAATCTTCGACAATCTTGAAGTGATGCGATTCAGCATGATCTTGGATTGCTCCGGCAATGTCCAACAAATGATTTCCGGCCTTAACTTGAGCAATGCCTTTGTAGAGGGTTTCTTCAGCGACTCGGATAAGGGTTTCTGCTTCAGCAGAGACTTGTCCGACAGCAACGGTGAGACATGAATCGCCATGAAAATTTTCGAAGTAGGCTCCGGTGTCAACCTTGAGGACATCTCCGGAACGAATCACTTTTTTTCGACTGGGAATGCCGTGAACGACTTCATCGTTGATGCATGCACAAATAGAACTTGGAAATCCGTAGTATCCTTTGAAGCTTGGCGTTGCTCCCATTGCACGAATCCGCTTTTCAGCATAGACATCTAGGTCGCCAGTGCTCATTCCTGGCTCAACCATCTCGGAAATCTCTTTGAGTACCGTCGCAACGATGCGAGATGCCTGGCGCATAATCTGAATTTCTTCTTCAGACTTGATTTCAGCTCGTCGGCTACGTTTTTGAATGGTAGGAGATTTTCGAGGTTTCGGGAGCAGATCTAAAAGGCGCATGAACTTAATTTATTAAGGGATCGGAGTATAAAGGCTCCTATGTTTGATTCTATCGTTGTGGGTTGAGCGCGCCAACCGAACGTGTGGGTTCAGTTGACTGAGTGGACTACCTGTCGCCACCATCATGTACGGAGGATTACTTTTTCAAGTGTCACTTATCCATTACCCCGAAACCATTTCGTGGCGTTACTATGCAAGAAAAAGCACTTGGAGAATCAGTTATGGAACCAGACAAAATATCTTCTACCGATACCGAAAAATCTTCCATGCATCAACTCTATCGATTTCTTGGAGGTGCTGTCTTGGGGGCATTTATGGTGCTGGTTCCCTACTGGCTAGCACCGATTGACGTTACTCCATTGTCTATTGGCGTTGGCTCTGCATTGGTGATTACGTGTGGATTACTGTCTGTTCGTTTCGGAAAGCAGTTTTTTGAAACCCTGGCGAATTTGTTAGGAGCATCTGGACTTTACTAACTGTGAAGTTTGGAGTTTGGATCTGGGAATTGCTAGAACGATTGACGGTTCAGTCACACGATTATGGTCGCTGAGCGGCTTCGGGAAATAGGCTCTGAAACTGGTCATCTCGATCGCCCAAGGATTCGTAGAAAAAGAATGAGACCCCAGAGAATTGGCGATCGCGCGTCGCGTTGACCTGAGTCTCAATCAGGTCAAAGTTCGTAGGACGGTTTTTTAATCCGGTTAAGATGCCAATGCTGATGGGAAGTTTCTCTTTCATGTCTCGAACATCCGGCTGCTCAAGGACATTCACAAAACTCTCTACTCCATTACGATAGACCTGAACAATTAGCTCATCAAGCCAGCCATTCTCGACCCAAGTTGCCCAGTCTTGTAGAAAATATTCATAAGCAAAGGGGTGAGGATTTGGGGACAAAGACACCATGCAATCAGGCTTAATCGTTTTAACGGTTTGAACAATCTGACCCATGAGTGTCGTTATTTGGTTTGCACGCCAGCGCATCCATTCAGGGTCTTTAGCGTCGCTTGGTGGATCGTCTCCATCATGCTCTTCGCGATATTTCGCAATGGTGTAGTCGTCGTACCCTAGCTCCACAGGCATCCCAAAATGGTCGTCCAGTTGAATGCCATCCACGTCGTAGCGCGTCACGACTTCACGAATCATGCCAAGAAGAAGGTCTTGAACTTCTGGCTTGAAAGGATTGAGCCACTTGCGAGGGTGGCGTCCCTGCATGACTACTGTTGTGCCATCCTGTTGTGCCGTGATCCAGTCTGGGTGCTGACGAGCAAGTTCAGAATAGGACGGAGACAACAGACCAAATTCAAACCAAGGAATAACGGATAGCCCTAGACGATGCCCCTCGGCGATCGCCTCTTCGAGTAAATCCCTCCCCTGCAATGCTGGATGAGGATCGATCGATTCTCCAATTGCTTGTGCGAGTGTGTCGCTAGGATAGAGCGTGTATCCCCAGTTCCAAACCGATGGATAGAGTGTGTTGAGATTGAGCTGTGCCAGGCGTTGAATGCCATGATGGAGTTCTTGCTGGGAAAAAAGCACGCGGCTGTCAATGTTGGTGAGCCACACGCCACGTAGCTCTGTTTGGGAGGGGCGTGATTGAAAAAGATTAGGCTGGTTGAGTTGTGCTTGAACGGGAAACCGTGGAGATAAACTCAGGAGAAGAGCGATCGCCAGTCCTAGTATGGTCACAATGCTATACGGTCGCCAACGCTTCATTTTCGCTTCCCAGCCTCACTACCCAATCAACCCAGACTATATCGTTTTCATGCCATGTGAACTACCCAGAATTGTTTATATTCAGTCGCTAGCCATGAGTAAACGTAACTTCCCAAATGCTGTGCCGCCCGCCGCGCGGGCGGCACAGCATTTGGGGTTTTGGCTTTAATGACGTTCAGATCATTCGCATGACTGGCTTGTAGTTTAAGCCGGGACTGTGGGGCACTCTGCAACCCACCGCTCCGTTAAAATTTTCCCGGCTTACGTTATAAGTCGCATGACTTAGCAAACTTCTCAGATTCATGACCATCAAACTTACAACGAAGCAATGAGCGATTGAGACACAATGAGCGCGTCTCAATCGCTCATTGCTTCGTTGTAAGTTTGAGAAATTTTCCAAGTTGGGTATATGGCATGAAAACGATAACGACAAAAAATCGGGGTTCGCTGTAGCTTTTCTACAACCAACCCCGCGTCATTAGAGTTCAATGTCAATCGCTAGGCAGTAGTGCCGTAATCTGATCAACAAACTGCTGGTGATCAACAACAGGCTTCGAGATGTAAGAATCAGCGCCGCTTTGCTTGAGGAAGTTTTCGCGATCGCCTTGCATGGCATGAGCAGTTACTAGAATGACGGGAAGACCTGCGGTGTCGGGATTTTCTTTCAGCATCTGTGTGATTTTGATGCCATCGACAGGTTTACCCTCATACACGCTATGAGCAAGCGATACATCCATCAAAATGACATCGGCTTCCTTTGCCTGGGCGATCGCCAATACCTCTTCCACATTTTCAGTGTGTTTAACGGCCAAGCCCCCGCGCTTGATCAAAATTTTAGAAAAGACTCGCGCGTTAATCGGATCATCCTCTACGATTAAGACCGTTTTCATGACACTCCGCCCTCTAGACTATTCAAACCGTTCTCACTCATTACTATCCGTCTCTTTTGCAGGAGCTGCCCTATGATTCACCGATGACACTATAACGATGCGCAATATGTCTAACCATTGATTTACAACATTGATATCAAAGCTAAATTGTATTGCTTGACTACTCTCAATAATGTTGATACATCGCTCTTCGAAGTGCTCAGGACATTATTTAGATGAATTGTAGTCGCAATGCACTCTAAACGTATTTAATCTTCTAAATGAAGACCAACATCTCTATCTTAAGCATAGAATGCCATGAGTACTTGACATAATGACCAAGGCAAATGAAGGTACACGTTAGATTGAGCTGTGGATGTTCTCTGGAATAACCGCAGATGTGACACAATTTGTTACGTTCACCAAGACGTTTCGCTTGACTGCCATTGAACATCAGCGAACATAGCCTCTATCTTGGGAACACTCTCACAAAATATCCGAGTATCGGCATAGCAAAGACACCTAACGACGTTGTATCTACGCCTGAACTGGCCTGTGTTCAGGGATCATTCTCCGTTCGTGGTTTCTAAAACGGCAGCCATCTACCGCGCAGTCTCTTTGCTAAAGAGTGTCACGGTTTCACGCTGACCTACTTCATCTTGAATCAGGTTCACGGTAGAGTGACAATAACGCCGCTAGTTCATATTTACTAAGAAACGGGAACGCAAAATTCATGGCTAAGCAGCTCAACCTCATGTCATCAGGTCAGATTGTCTCAACTGCTCTCCATTCTGAAGTTCAACGGTCTTACCTTGAATATGCCATGAGTGTGATCGTAGGGCGGGCGCTCCCAGATGTGCGAGATGGGCTTAAACCTGTGCATCGTCGGATTCTCTATGCCATGCATGAGCTAGGGTTAACCCCTGACCGCCCATTTAGAAAATGTGCGCGTGTTGTCGGTGATGTGTTGGGTAAGTATCATCCCCACGGCGATCAGGCGGTCTACGATGCCCTTGTGCGGATGGTGCAAGACTTTTCGAGTCGCTATCCTTTGTTAGGAGGGCACGGAAATTTTGGGTCGGTTGACAACGACCCACCCGCAGCCATGAGATATACCGAAACGCGACTTGCCCCGATCAGCCATGATGCGTTGCTGGACGAAATCGGGGAGGCGACGGTTGACTTTATCGACAATTTTGACAGCTCTCAGCAAGAACCTGTTGTTCTTCCTGCTCAGCTCCCTGTGCTGCTTCTGAACGGAAGCTCTGGTATTGCAGTCGGTATGGCGACTAATATTCCTCCTCACAATTTGGGAGAGGTTGTGGATGGATTAATTGCGCTCATTGACAATCCGACCCTTTCAGATGACAAGCTGCTCAAGCTCATTCCTGGCCCTGATTTCCCCACTGGGGGCGAAATTATCAACATGAAAGGGGTGCGAGACGCTCATTTGACGGGTCGTGGGAGTATTCCTGTCCGAGGGCTCACCCAATTTGAAGATATTCAGACCGGGCGAGGTCGGCACCGACGGACGGCCATTGTGATTACCGAACTGCCCTATCAGGTCAACAAAGCTGGGTGCATTGAGAAAATTGCTGATCTGGTGAACCAAGGGCGATTAGAGGGAATTGTTGATATTCGCGATGAAAGCGATCGCGAGGGCATGCGTGTTGTCATTGAACTCCGGCGAGATGCACAGCCTGAGCACGTACTCAATAACTTGTATCGCCTGACGCCCTTGCAGAGCAACTTTGGAGCGATTTTGTTGGCATTGTCAGATGGTCAACCCCGTCAGCTTTCGCTTCGGGAGATGCTCCAATCGTTTCTTTCCTTTCGGGAAGAAACGCTCATGCGCCAATATCGGTATGAATTGGAGCAGCAGGAAAGCCGACGACACTTGGTTGAAGGGCTGCGCTTGGCTCTCGATAATCTAGATGGAATTATTGATATCTTGCGCAATGCCCCAGACGGCACCACGGCTAAAGTCACGATGCAAGAGCAGTTTGGCGTGAGCGATCGCCAAGCGGATGCCATTTTGTCGATGCCTTTGCGTCGGCTCACGGGCCTTGAACGACAAAAACTTGACACGGAATATGATGAACTGACACAGCGCATCAACATCCTTCAACAGCTCCTGGGCGATCGCCGTGAATTTCTCAAGGTGTTGAAAAAAGACCTGCGAACCCTGAAGAAAAAATTTGCAGACCCTCGCCGTACCCGTATCCTCAGCGATGCTGAACTTGAACAGGAAAAAGAACGGCTTGAAGAATTAGCCGCTGTTGAAGCGGCGACAGCAGAAGAGGTCGTCCTCGAATTTACCCAACAGGGGTATGTGCGTCGCAGCTCACCTAAATCTTTTCAGCGGCGACAGATAAAACACGAGGAAGAAAGGTCATCAACCCTGACAGATATGAGTGATGACGATGTGGTGACTTACGTGGAAACCGCCACAACTCAGCAAGATTTACTGGTCTTTACTCGCAGTGGAAAAGCCTACAGCGTCAATGTTAAGGATATTCCCCCAACGTCTCGCAACTCTAAGGGAACGCCGCTCATTATGCTGCTTCCTCCTTCTGTTCATTCCTCGGGCGATCCTGACACCATTGCAGCTCAGATTCTTCGTCCTGCTGAACAAGATGCTGATGCATTGGCCCTCGTGACTCAACACGGTCGGATCAAGCGTATTGCGCTGTCTGAATTTACAAACCTTAGTGCTCGCGGACTCGTGACGTTGAAGCTGAAAGATGCTGATCAACTTCAGCATGTTATGCCGATTAAATCTAGTGATCAGTTGGTGGTGGCAAGTTCGGGAGGCCGGATGCTGCGGTTTAAGGCGGATGATGAGCAGCTTCCTGAAATGGGGCGTACAGCTCAGGGGCACATGATTATGAGACTGAGCAAGAAAGAGCAATTGGTGACCTGCGTGGCGATCGCCCGCGCAACCGACGAAGTCTTCCTTGTCACAACTCAGGGATTTGTGAAACGGATGAGTGCGGATGAACTTCGTCTGGGTAAGCGTGGAGATATCGGGATCCAAGCCGTTCGATTTACGAATAAAACAGACTCTTTAGCTGGAATGGTGCTTGCGAAGCCTCATTCAGTCTCAATAATTCTGACCGATACTGACCAAGTGGCTTATGTTCCTGTGGACACTGTGGCATGTTCTCACTCACGGCAAGCGTGCCCTCGTCTCTTCAAGCTACAGAAAAACGAGAAAATTACTCGAAGCCTGATCGCTCACACATCGAATACACCGGGAACGGGACAGCATGGTGTGTCGGCAGATAATGGCGATGACTAATCTGTAAACATTGCCAAGCCCTGTGACCAGACATGTTCAGGCTCTTGAGTTCGATTTTTGATATTCACGACGGCCTGAAGCAACATGATGGGTCAGGCGTGAGCCGAACCCTGTTGTTTGAGCCAACCACTTAGTAGACCTGCCGTGACGGCTGGCATCTCGAGGTGTGGCAAAACCCCTGTATTGGGCACTTCGTAAAACGCAGTGACAGCTTTTGGGTTGAGATCGGCTAAGCGACGACCCAAGGCTGGTGTGTTAAAGCGTGATTGTGTTCCCCAAAGAAAGGCGGTGGGCGTCGCAAGCTGTCCGATATAGCCTGCAAGGTCGAAGAATAATGCCCCTTTCAGCGTTGATAACGCAGAGTATTCCGCATTTGTCTTTAGGGTTGATGCGAGATAGGCTGCCACCATCTCGTCCGTGATGCGCGACGCATCCGCAAACAAAAATTGTTGAAGAAAGCTGCGAACCGCTAGTTCATTGGCCGCACCAACTGTGTAAATAAGCCGATCGAGTATTGGCGTTCCTGCAAGCTGAGCGGCCATACTCCGTCGGTAGTCTACGCCGAAATCGGCATAGCCGGAAGGACAGACTAGAAATAGCGATCGCACTTTCTCTGGATGGGCGATCGCCAACCGAATAGCGAGTCCACCCGTGAGAGACGTCGCGATAATGGTTGCAGGCTGCTCACAGTGTTCTAGCAACTCAATGATGACGTCGCTGTAATCGTCTACGGTGTAATCCTTTGCTGGATGAGCGGATTGCCCCCAGCCAATTAAATCGGGGGCAATGACCCGATAGTCGGCGGCAAACGCTGGATAGACTTTTGACCATTCATATGCAGACGAACCTCCGCCTAAACTATGGAGGAATAGCAGCAAGGGGGCCTCCCGTGGGCTCGTGTCATGGTCATGCCACAACGGGGTCGTTGGTGTGTAATATGCCATCGCCCCCAATCGCGTCGTCACCATATTTTGTTTGAAGCCGGAGGGCTGAAACTGGAGCATTGTAAGGAGCCTCGAACAGGTTTTAAGGACTAAACATTCAATCGAGTCTGAATTGTATGCGGAGCACGTGCTTTTGTTGTGCGGCCACTGCACTATCAGGTCGACATTACAAAAATTAGGAGTGGTCTCGGTGTTCAACGTCATGAACTGCGTCTCGGCATCTTCGAGTGCGCTAAGGCCGAGAAGATAATCGATGAGTGTAGTGCCAACCATTGACACTCATCATTATTCTGCGATATCTGCATCGTCTTCAGCACGTCAAGAGCACCAAAATACAGCTTGTCTGATCGAACCGTGTTATATCTACTCCTAATTGTGTGTATTTCCCGTGATCTTCCCTGAAGACTTCGATGGAATGTCACAATGATTGAGGTTTATCAACCGTATCGATTGCTACAAACTGGCATGAATGGGCGGTGATAGAAACGGTGAGGCGACAAAGCCTGTGAAACCGTGAACGATATGGAGAGTGTGGCAACATATGAAAAAGGTAGAAGCGATTATTCGTCCTTTTAAGCTTGACGAAGTCAAGATTGCGCTAGTCAATGCCGGAATCGTCGGTATGACGGTTTCAGAAGTGCGCGGTTTCGGTCGTCAAAAAGGACAAACAGAACGTTACCGTGGGTCAGAGTATACGGTCGAATTTTTGCAAAAGCTGAAGGTTGAGATTGTCGTTGAAGATGATCAGGCTGACATGGTGGTGGATAAAATCATCGCAGCTGCCCGAACCGGAGAAATTGGTGATGGCAAAATCTTCGTCAGCCCTGTGAATGAAATTGTTCCAGAATCCTTCCCATGAACCACCAATAAACGTGCGTGGAAACTCGTCGGGATTGGCTTTAATCTCCTAAGGGAGATA
>JBCCWF010000193.1:0-11260 GCA_039194035.1 Cyanobacteria bacterium P01_E01_bin.6
ACTATGGCGATTGATGAGGTGCTGAAGGGCTTCTCGTTCTTGCTCGGATAGGTGTAAGGGAGCGGGAGTAAGGCGAGGCATGAGAGTGTCCTCTGGGGTACTCCTAAATGGTAGCCTGATTCGCGCCAAGCTCAACTAGTGTTTAAGTAAGGCCGTATTGTTCATACCCATTGATATCAAGGGTGAGACGTTGGAACAGCCGACCTACATCAAAAATCCCGTAGCACCGTCGCTTGAGCACTTTTGCCCGATTGTTAAATCCTTCAACAAAGCCACTGCTGAGCCGTTCGAGAAAATAGTTGGTAATCTTATCCAGCCAACTCTCCACTGTTTTTAAGAAACTGTTAAATGCGTCAAGCTCACTCTTGCGCACCCGCTTGCACCAAGCCCGAATGGCGCATTTTGCTCCAGCTTTAGTGTAGTCTCCATCAAAGATTTCAGTTAATTCATTGCGCAATTGATAGGCTTGCTGAAGTTTAGGCGAATGACTCAACAAGCACTCAAGCCGCTGTTTTTCATCGTCCTTAAGGTCGTTCGGTGATTTGCGAAACGGCCACATCGAGCCTTTAATCTGTTTGTATTCAGCTTCAGATAGCTCCTGTTTGAGCCGTTTAAGTTCTCGTTTGCGAACCGTATCGGCACAGTCACGATAGGCTTTCGCCACATGGAAACGGTCCACGACGATCTTGGCGTTTGGCAATGCTTCTTGCGCGGCGTTGACAAAGCCATCGTACATATCGCTACACACTCGCTGGATCGTTGCTTTCAATCCTGTGGGGATTGATGCGAAGAAATCGAGCACTGTTTGTTTCTTGCGGTCGGGCAGCACTGCCAACAGCTTCACCCCATCTGATAGGGTGCGCACCGTGACTAACACAACAAAGTCTCGATGCCCCCGCTTCAGGGATATTTCGTCCACCCCCAACACCTTTATTTCGTCAAACTCTGACCAATCCACCGTGTCACTCAGCCATCGATCTAAAACCCCATTGACGCTCTCTTCACGGATGGCTAAGGTCTTGGCCACATCGGCAACGGTTGAGTTCACCAGCAGAGCTAAAAGCCATTTCTCGTAAGGCTTTGTGTTGGGACTACGCACATCATGCCAGCTTAGACGTTGGGTTGTTGTCGGATGCCTCTTGCAGTATTCACATCGATAGCGTTTCGGGCGAAACTCAAGATATACCGATTGACCAAACACAGGCAGATGCCGAACCCGAATCGCTTGCTCAAACCCATGGAAGTGGTCAATGGTGCGACCACATTTATGACAGGTCGTTCCCTCAAGCGTGCTTTCAATCTTAATCAGCCACTCCCCTTGTTCCGTTTGACTAACGTCTAGAACGCGAACATCCGGTAAGTCCAGGGGAATTTGAATAGACTTGGCCATCATGACCTCACATCTGCCAACCGCTTGATCATCACACAAAAGCCTTTTCTCTGGGCAAGACACTAAATATGGTACTCATCACGGGAGATCTGGTAGAACCCTAGCTTTCTAAACTGAGAATTGCTGAGTATTTAGGTCTCGCTGCCGAGGGGATGAAACCCCTATTGGGATTTTTGTGTGTCATTGCCGCTGATTTGTTGCGTTTGACCTACTTAAACCGCACTCAGCCCAAGCTGTCTGCTGAGACGGTTCTCTCCCCCGTTCAACTTCAGGTGCTCAAAGCGAAAGCGACTCGCTTACCCCAGTCCTTGACTGTCCACTGGGCGGTTGAATCGATTGCTCGCTTGGGGGGCTATTTAGAACATCGGCGCAAAACACCTATCGGCATTCAAGTCCTTTGGAAAGGGTGGGCAAAGTTACACAGCCTGGTTGAAGAGAAAATGAGGTTTTGGGGCACGCACCGCGCGCCCCAAAACCTCATTTTCTCGTTGCAATGTTGAAAAGCTTGCCAAGTCATGATGAAAAAACTATTGATTACAGGAGCCAGCGGGTTTCTCGGATGGAACACCTGTCGGGCAGCACAGTCCCAGTGGGATGTATACGGAACATATCAGTCTCATGAGACTGACATGCCAGGGGGCACACTACTCAAAATTGACCTCACCGATTACCAATCGTTGCGATCGCTCTTTGATGAACTCGCACCAGACGCTGTCATCCACACCGCAGCCCAAGCACAACCCCATATCTGCCAAGAAAATCCAGACGCCACCTACACCATCAACGTCACCGTCCCGTGGAACATTGCTGGACTGTGTGCCGATGCAGAGATTCCCTGCGTCTTCACCTCCACCGATTTTGTGTTCGATGGATTGAATCCCCCCTATCTGGAAACAACACCCATCTCGCCGATCAATCACTATGGAGAGCAAAAAGTTGCCGCTGAAATCGGAATGCTCAAACGCTATCCAGCGACAGCCGTTTGTCGAATGCCCCTGATGTTTGGCTTTGCAGAAACAGCTCCCAGCTTTCTACAAGGCTTTGTTAAACTCTTGCGGTCAGGGAGTGACTTGAAGCTATTTACGGATGAAGTCCGAACCCCCGTCAGTGGTCGAGATGCCGCACAGGGACTGTTGATTGCCCTAGACGATGCCCAGGGCATCCTACATCTCGGTGGAAAAGAACGCCTCTCACGTTATCAGTTCGGAACGCTGATGGTAGAAGCCTTAGATCTAGACGATGTCGTCATCAATGGGTGCTGTCAATCGGACATTGCATCAACGATATCGCGACCGCTCGACGTATCCCTCGACAGCACCAAAGCCTATGCTCTAGGCTATGCTCCCAACTCAGTATTAGAAGAACTTCGAGCATTAAAGGAAAAAGTGTAGGTTTTTTTGCATTCAATCTCGAAGAGACATCCCTCAACATGACTGGACAAACGTTTCAACATTGCAACGAAAAGATGTGGGTTTGGGGCGCGTTGCGCGCCCCAAACCCTGATTCTGCTGTAAACGTTGCTAAGTCGTCCCCCAAGACAATTGGGTGTGTTATTTTTGAGAGCGTTGCAGCGAAATGCTTTCAAAATCACCTGTCTAATCTGTCCTATGGCCTACTGGTTAATGAAATCCGAACCTGATGTTTATGGTATTGAGCACCTCAAATCCGAAGGTGAAACAATTTGGGACGGGATCCGAAACTATCAGGCACGGAACCTGATGCGAGACATGAAGATTGGAGATTTGGCATTTTTCTATCACTCCAACACAAAACCCCCTGGCATTGCAGGGTTGATGAAGGTCAGTAAACTTGGGTTGGATGATCCGACGCAATTCGACCCCCAAAATAAGTACTACGACCCAAAGTCAACACCCGAGAACCCTCGATGGCAGACCGTTGCACTGGAATACGTCGAGACCTTTCCAACGTATCTGACATTGAACACCTTGCGAGAGCAATTTGAGCCAGAAGACCTGCTAATTCTGCGCCGGGGAAATCGCCTATCGATAACACCAGTCGCAGACGATGTAGCTGAGCAGATTTTGAAACTCGTAGGAAGTGTGAGGTGAAGGAGTGAAACGGTGAAGAGACGATAGGGGGGATGCAGGAGTCTGCAATATCTTCGCTTCCTCAGATCTCCACATCTCTAACTCTCTATAGCAGTCCGCACATAGGTTAGGACATATATTTTTGTAGAAAGTCGCGCGGAGCGCGGCTTTCTACAAAAATATTGGTTCAACTTAAGCGCGGAGCGCTATACATCTCCACTCCTTCTCGACGTCACGTCACCCGAATGTTCGTCTGTGGATCAAGTGCATCTCTCAACCCGTCTCCGATGTAGTTGATGCTAAGGACCGTGAGAAAAATGGCGAGTCCTGGAAAGATGGCCATGTGAGGAGCTGTCTCAATGTAATTCTGTGCGTCATAGAGCATGCGTCCCCACGTTGGGACATCAGGAGGGAAGCCCAGGCCTAAGAAACTGAGGGTTGATTCTGTCAAAATCGCGGTGCCAATGGCGAGGGTTGCAGCGACAATCACAGGACTCAATGCATTGGGCATGAGATGCAGCCACATGATTCGCCAAGGACGTGCACCCATTGCCCGCACCGCCCGCACAAATGTGCGCTCTCGCAGGCTCAAGAAACTGGCTCGTACCAATCGCGCTACCGACATCCAATTGAGGATGCCAATGACAAGGACAACAAGCAAAAATGTTCCGGCTTCTGCCCCGGCGATCGCCCCAACGGGTTCCCGAAACAGATATAGCACTAGCAGAAGCACAGGCAGTTGTGGCAGCGCTAAAAATAAATCTGTAAACCGCATGAGCAACAAGTCGAGCAGGCCCCCATAGAATCCGGCGATCGCCCCAATCACGCTGCCAAGACTGATGGCGACCAACATTGCTGCAACCCCCACCGCGAGAGAAATGCGTCCGCCAAACAGCATGCGTGCCAACTGGTCTTGTCCCAGGTCATTGGTGCCAAAGGGATGCTGCCCACTGGGAGGCTGACTCGCCATACTGAAGTCAATCAGATCCGTCGGCACGGTGTAAATCATGGGGCCGACCAGCACCCCAAGAATGATGAGAGTCAGCACAGCGACACCGAAGAGAGCCGTGCGATCGCGCCTGAATCGTTGCCACACAGCCGCCCACATGGGCTGTTGCGTCACACTCGATAGATTGCGAGACAAGGAAGGGGTTGCAACCAAAACCATCACCTCAACTGAACACGGGGATCTAAGACGGCATACAGCATATCCGCCACTAAGTTAAAGACAACCACCAGCAGGGCATACACAATCGTAATGGCCAGGACAACAGGCGTGTCATTGCGAAAAATCGAGTCAATCAGCAGCGCTCCCATACCTGGAATGCGAAACACCTGCTCCGTAATCAGTGCGCCAGTAAACACAGTCGGGACATCAAGGGCAATTAACGTCACGACTGGAATCAGAGCATTTCGCAACACATGCCGAATGGTGACTAACAATCCAGGCAATCCTTTCGCATAGGCGGTACGCACATAGTTCTGACTGAGCTGCTCCGTCATGCTGGAACGGATGAACCGCATCAGGACGGCTGTCTGAAACAGTACCAGTACCGTAATCGGCATCATCGATTGCCGCATCTGCGCTATGAATGAAGCCCAATCATTGACCCGGAGGGTACTGTCGTAAATAAACGGAAACCATCCCAGCTGGACACTAAACACAATGATGAACAACAGTCCGGTGAAAAAAGGTGGCAGCGAAATTCCAATGAATGCCACGGTCGTGAGGGATTGATCCAGGATTGAATGACGCCGAATGGCAGAGATAATGCCCAAGGGAAAGGCCAAGAGAATGCTAATGCCGTAAGCTACACCTACCACCGATAACGTGGTGGGAAGTCGTTGCAAAATGAGGCCGATAACCGGGCTGCGACTATTAAAGGAATACCCTAAATCACCATGGAGTAGTGCCCATAGCCATTTGACATAGCGAATATGAATTGGCTGATCTAATCCATAGGACCGTCGAATGTTCTCCCGAACAGTTTCGGAAATCGAAGGGTTATTGGCAATTTCAGCCAGAGGATCGCCAGGGGCCAGAGCCAGAATTAAGAAGATGACTAAGCTGATTGCTAGCAGCGTTGGAACAGAAATGAGAATGCGCTTGAACAGATATTGCGGCATGGGCGGCGGAACACACGCTGAGAAAATGAAGAATTGAAAGCGTTGATTTCATATCAACAATGCTAATTGACAGAGCCAATTAAGCGAAAACGATGAAAGTCGAATCACTCACGCTCTTTGTGTCGTTCTGTATAAAGCAACCACACGCGATATACAATGTTGCGGCCTAAGTAACGTGCTAGCCCGAATTCCTAATTGTTGACAACGCACTAGGGTTATTCCTTGCTCCACTCGGCAATATTCCACGTGTTTTGATCCCAGGGTGTGAGGTTGACGCCCTGGAGGCGATCGCTCACTCCACTGGGATCAGCTCGATGGATCACCGGAATCACCACGTATTCTTCTACTAGAATGTTATTCATCTCGATAAAGAGTTCTTGGCGGCGATCGGGATCGAGTTCTAACGAAGCGGTTTGCCAGAGGGCATCGTAATCTGGGTTGCAGTAGCGTGCTGTATTGAGTCCCAACCAGTTGTTCTCTGGCTGCGGAATGTCAGAACAGGTAAACGTCTTCATGTAATCACTGGGGTCTGGACTATTATTGCCTGTCGTATACATTTGCAGGTCAGCCTGGAATTTCTCGGTGGTGTCCGCATTCGCCGGATCGCCAGAGAAATAGATACTGGCATCAATGCTTTTCAGCTCCACATCAATACCAATAGAACCCAGTGCCTGTTTGACAATTTCTTGGGTTTTCTGACGCACAGAGTTCACAGAGGTTTGAAATACCATTTCCATTTCAACGCCATCCTTATCCCGGATGCCGTTGCCGTTGCTATCGACCCATCCCGCTTCATCCAAGAGGGCGGCGGCTGCTTCTAGGTCGAAGGCATATTGAGTATCTGAAGACACTAAGGGTTGAGGTGCCACGATGAGGTTTGATGTGGGTTGACCTGTTGGCCCATAGATTTGTTCGGCAATGGTTTCGCGGTCGATCGACAAACTAATTGCCTGCCGCACGTTTGGATCAGTCAAAAATGGGTGGGGAAAATCAAGGTGCGATCGCGCGCCATCAGCCGTCGCCTGATTCGGATCGGTCTGATTCAGCAAAATGCGCTCCATCAGGGAACCGTAGACAGACACGACCTCGCCAGCCCCTGTGTACTGTTCCAGCACATTTGCTTCCACTTGGAGGTTGTACGCAAAATCGGCATCTCCAGTTTGCATCACCGCCCGAGCGGCTGATGCGGCATCACCGCCTCCCTTCAGCTCAACTCGCTCAAACGCCAGAGACTCCACATCACGGTAGTTGGGATTCTTTTCAAACAAAATCACATCCCCTGGCTTGAATTCTGTTACTCGGTAGGGGCCAGTTCCCACGGGCATCAGATTTCCAGGGGCTTCGCGCACATTCGCTCCGTTGTAGTCTGCATAGATGTGCTGAGGCACAATCATGCCGCTTGCTCCCATGAATACCAAAAACCAGGATGGGTTTGGTTCCTGAAACGTCACCTCGACGGTATGGTCGTCTAAGGCAACCACCGACTCCACGATCTCGTAGCCTCTGGCAGAATTTGCTCCGACATCTGGATTGGTCAAGAACTCATAGGTAAACACCACGTCGGCGGCAGTAAACGGTGTGCCGTCTGACCACAACACATCTTGCTTCAACGTCCAGGTCACGGTTTTGCCGTCTTCTGACAGGCCACCATTGTCGAGAGTGGGTTCTTCTGCTGCGAGAAAGAGAACGATGTTGCCCTCATTATCAAAACTGGCAAGAGGTTCTAGGGTGATGCGACTCGCTTCTGCATCCTTAAACCCAGTCGAGAGATGCGGATTGAGAATCGTCGGAGCTTGCCAGTAGAGAAGCTTGAGACTACTCGTGTCAATTTCAGCGGTGGGTTGTTCATCACTCGTCACATCAGTCGTGGTGTCAGAGTCTGGCGTGCATGCCGTGCTACCTAGCAAACTCACAGACAGGGTCATGCCCAATAACGCTGCAATCCGGCTCTTTCTCATATGGGTTTCGCTATCCTTGTTTTTGTTTAAGTACCTGGACGTCATTAAAACCAAACCCCCAAATCCTGTGCCGACAGCTGTGCGGGCGGCACAGGATTTGGAAGGTTACGTTTCATGATGGCTAGCTCACTCTTAGTTTTGCATTGTTTGAGATTTTTATTCTAGAGACTGTAACCAGAACCGCAAAATAACGCAAGGCTCGTGTCGTGATGGGCGATCGCCCCAAACATTAATCTATAGATAATCTATTGTTTCACGATGTTTTTCTCGTTCTGTTGAGTGGGCATGATCACAGTGCTAACGATGAACAAACATTACCTTACCTAACTTACTTACTTAGACGTGCGATGACCCCCATTGATGTGATTCGGCAATTGGTTACCATCCTTTTAAACTCTCCGCCTCCCGTTAGCGAAGATGCTATCTACGATGCTCTGGCACGTGCGGGTATTTCTGATAGAGTGGCCGACCGTGCATATAAATTTGCCCAAATCGCTCATTTCTTCGTTGTAATGTTGAGAAATTTGCCAAGTCATGTCACTGCACTTGTCTGTGCTGTTTTCCCCAAGACTGATGTCTTGTTCGTTTGGGTTTAGTTGTAGGATGGGACATTGATTGGCAAACGATTTCTACACGAACTAGACTGACCCATGGCTACCGATCCTGATTCGATCCGGTCTTGGCTGTATCGAGGAACCAGCGAAATTTTCCCGGAACAGCTTGACTCGACAAATCCTGACGAGAACTTAGTCCAGCGCATTTTGACGACTGTCGAAGGGGGCGATCGCCCCCTTCGTATCAAGTTGGGTATCGATCCAACGGGATCTGAAATTCACCTAGGACACAGCATTATCTTTCGAAAATTGCGGGCATTTCAAGATGCTGGACATACAGCTGTGCTCATCATCGGGGATTTTACGGCTCGGATTGGCGACCCCACGGGCAAGTCGGAAGTACGTCGCCAATTGACGGAAGAGGACGTAAAGCGCAATGCCCAAACCTATTTAGAGCAAGTGCGCCCCATCTTGGACTTCGACACGCCTGGGCGACTGGAGATTCGATATAATTCAGAGTGGTTGTCTAGCATGGATTTGGGCAAGATTCTGGAGTTGCTAACCACGATGACTGTGGGGCAGATGTTGGCCAAAGAGGGATTTGCCGAGCGCTACCGCAATGAAACACCGATTTATCTTCATGAGTTTCTCTATCCGTTGATGCAGGGCTATGATTCGGTTGCCGTTGAAGCGGATGTGGAATTGGGCGGCACCGATCAAAAATTCAACTTGGCCGTCGGACGCGATCTCCAGCGGCACTTTAAGCAACGACCGCAGTTTGGCTTGTTGATGCCCATTTTGTTGGGAACGGATGGCGTTCAGAAAATGTCGAAATCCTTGGGTAACTATGTAGGACTCCAAGAAGAAGCGCTTTCCATGTATTCCAAACTGGAGAAGACGCCCGACAGCATTTTGAATGATTATGTTGAGCTGCTGACGACGCTGAACTTGGAGGAATTGCCTGAGAATCCGCGCGATCGCCAAAAATTACTGGCGTTGACTGTCGTGAGTCAGTTTCATGGAGAGCAGGCCGCAGCAGAAGCACAACAGGCCGCCCTAACCTTAGTGCAAGGAGACGCGACGCAAGCAGAAGCGGTGCCTGAATTTTCATTGGCGGATACAGAATTCCCCGTCAAGTTGTTCTATCTACTGGGGGCGAGCGGCCTCTGCAAGAGCAGTGGTGAAGGACGACGACAAATTCAGGGGGGTGCCGTGCGGCTGGATGGCGATCGCATTGCGGATGCCAATGTGGCCTATGAGTCTGCTGATGATCTCGCTGGAAAAGTGCTCCAAGTCGGGAAGAAGAAATTTATTCGACTTGTCCGCTAGAATTGCGGTGGCTTCTGCATCTGTTCCGTATTGCTATGGGCTTCCTTCATGTCTGCCGCTGACCACATTATCGTTCCTCTTGATGTCCCCGACGAAGCAGAGGCGATCGCCCTCTTGGATCGCCTGCCCCAAGTCACTTTCTGGAAGGTAGGTTTGGAACTTTTTGTGAGTGCAGGGCCTCACATACTTCAGGTACTCAAAAAACGACAGAAGAAAATCTTTCTAGACCTCAAGTTTCACGACATTCCAAATACGATGGCTGGAGCATGTCGCTCGGCTGCTCGCTATGGGGTTGACCTGATGACGGTTCATGCAGCGGCTGGAAGTACGGCACTCAAGGCTGCAAAGGCTGCATTGTTGGAGGGGTCTGAAGCATCAGGCCAAGCTCCTCCTCAGCTTCTTGGTATTACGCTGCTGACTAGCCTCACCTCGCGATCGCTGGCCTTTGAGTTAAACGTTCCTGTGGAGTTGCCGGAGTATGTGCTCAAGATGGCGCTGCTAGCCAAAGAAAGCGAGTTGTCGGGCATCGTATGTTCGCCTCAGGAAGCAGGACAGATTCGGGATGTCTGCGGCACCGATTTTCTCAGGGTGTGTCCAGGAGTTCGTCCTACATGGGCGGCCCATGCTGATCAACGACGGTTGCTAACACCCCAAGATGCGGTGAAAGGGGGGGCGAATTATCTCGTCATTGGTCGTCCAATTACGGCTTCTGATGACCCCACCGCATCGTTTCAGCGTATTTGTGAGGAGCTGGAAGCATGACTCGACATCACTCAGAGCAACAAGGCGGCGCTTCAGTGCCCCAATGGATGGATAGGGGAAATCGGACGTGTGCTGCTACGAAAAGCACGCGATTACCGAGTCACGATCTACTACCGAGTCACGATCTACGGGCGATCGCCACCCCATGGCTCACTGGATTGGGTATCGGTATCCTTTCCACGGTCGTATTGAGTGCTCGTTCAGTGGCTGTTGTCAGTCCTTTGCAGTCAGGCTCAGGACTCACAAAGGCATCTGATGAACCGGCTGAATTCATTCGCACGCCAGCGACGTGTCCTGTCGATGTTGACATGCTGAGTGAACTCATGCTTCGAGATTTGCCAAACTATGGGAATCGTGTGAGTCAGCGATCGCGACGATCTACCGCCGATATTTTGCCCCAGAGTCACATCATTTCCGCCAGTCCTGCGGAAATCACCTCTCTTGATCCGTCTCGCTATCGCACCATTCCTCCCATTGAGGAAATTCATGCTCAGGGGTTGGAGTCTATTTTCTTCACGACGCTAGAGCGGCAGTCGTTGCAGAACGAGGCCGTTTTGCTTCAGCACTACCACTGGGCATTTTTGACAGACACCACCACTCAAGGCTGGGCACTTGCCTTTATGTATTCAACGCTGGGTGATTTTCCTGTGGCGGACCCGCCCACTCCTCCCCGCGACAGTAACCACGGAGTTATCGCTCAAGCGATACGACTCTGGTTGCGAGATTGCGAAGCTGGATCAGTCAAAGCCCCTGAAGAGTCTTAGGAAGTCAATGCCTAACACCTGATAGCTGTTCGTTCAATGGCTCACTCGTGACTGACGGTAGCATCGTACCTCGGCTTTTTGATCCTTTCGCATCTTGCACACTGATCTGATGTTGTGAGAAGTCCACATCTTTGATTCGCAGTTGCACCGTTTCTCGTAAGCGTAAGGAATGAAAATTAAAAACCCCCAAGTAACTACTCAGGCTGAGGAAGCGGAGATTGAGGATTGCCAGAAAAAAGGTCAATCAGAGCACCCATGATATTTCGTCCCTGTTTTCGTAATGTTGACAGGTAGCCACGAATCCGGCAGAACCGTTTAGCTCCATCCT
>JBCCWF010000194.1:0-11206 GCA_039194035.1 Cyanobacteria bacterium P01_E01_bin.6
AGCGATGCGGATTACTTTTTGGCCAATTGCTTGATACGCATCCGCACGTTTTGGAAAAACGGCATCGATTTTTTCGGCTCAGTCACAGGCTGGGGTTTTTCTTCGTTGAGGTACCGATACTCTTCCCAGATATCCCAATAGGGACAACCGGGTGCAATTTTGAATCCCGCCCAATGGAGATACTGAAGTGGCTGATTTTGGTGCTTTGGATCAAGCAGGCCATTGCCATGACGGACAAAATGAGGTGTCCCTGCCCAGTTTCCAGGCGCACCGCCAGGTCGACGCACGATGTTGAAGCGGTTTTTAATGCGCTTCAACATCATGTAGTTAATGATGGGTTGATCAGATGTTTTCTGAGAAAAATCAAAATAGTCTGGATGAGCTGCACATTCTTGAAACGTTTCATAGAGGTCTGTTTCTGTAATAACTCCTTTGCGGGAGCCCCAGAACCCTCCGTTAAAAATATCCTGTATCTCGTGTTCTTCGAAAATTCCGTCAGTCAATACGTTAGAGGTGAACACATTTGTGATGCCTCCAACATGCTGATAGTCACAACAAATAAAGTCATGATCGGATAAGTAGTTTAAGGTGTCAGCAATCTTCTCAAAAACAACGATATCGGTGTCGATATAGATAAACTCATCAAATGGGCCAAACCAGCAGGCTTGTTTGCGAAATTGATTCGGACGTTCAAAAAAGCGATCGCCAAAAACATCCCTCAAACGAATCGATAGGTCTTCAATGAAATCGAGTGGGTCGTAAACCGTCACGCCAAAGCGATCGTTCAAAATCTGCGCAACATCATGATAGTGGTCATCATATGGAATCAAAATGACCGGAGTTTCAGAATCGAAGGCTCGGATACTATTCATCAGAGCAATCGAATAATCGGCAAATTTATCATTTGCCATAATGTAAATTCCGCGACTCATCCGTGTTCTCCCCACATTTCGACGTATTCAGAAAGCCAGTTCATTAAGTTCAACTTGTGCAGAATAATCTGCCGAGCTTCAGCGATCGCCTCTTTTCGTTCATGCCACGCATCTGGGGTAGCCACTATCTCTTGGATATAGGCCAAGCCAGCTTCGTCCAGACTCGGCAATCGAATAAAGCTCCCTTCCGGTAGCAGCTTGTCTGCGGCTGATCCGCCATAATAAATCGGCAAACACCAGGCCAACAAAGCATCCCAAAGTTTTTCACTGGCGTACCATGCATTGTCGGCATAGTTTTCAATCGCCAAGTTGTAGTAATACGGAGCCATCACATGCCACTTATTACTCACTTCACCCCCGCCTTTGGCCCAGTCGGGTAATCCTCGCCCGTATAGGTCAATATCAGCACTGTCATCGACCAAGCGCTGCATAAAATTCAATCGCTTTCGATGATTTTCTGTACGACTAATGCCCGACGTGATCCAACTACACATCTGCCCTTTGGAGGGTGGTTCGAATGTATCAAGTTCTCGAAAGGATGCTTTGACGTACCAAATTGCAGGCATGTAATCTGCTACAGGTGCAAAATCTGCTGGCCCTGACACGTAGCCACAATGGGATTGGGCGATCGAATACTGATGTTGTTGTTTCGCGGCGACTTCATCTAAGGGTGGTTCTCGTGTGAGGGAAATAATCCGTTCCTTTGGAACAGTGCGCAAAACGGCCTGCATGTCTGTTTGCTCAGGAGTCAGTGATTCAGACATCTTGTTCCGTCGAAATGGCCACGGACGTTGACGCGCTGGCGGCGGCGGATTGAAATTGTACTGATACAGGAGTAAAAAATCAGGGTTGGGCGATCGCGCCTTCAGTTGAATATTTCCCCATCGCCCTGACCATTGAGGTGATTGATTCCACAACCAATCGACAGGCCGTGGATTTAATCCTGTATAAGAACTCACCATGCCTATCGTGTACTTATTTGAATCTGCCATATTTATTTATCAGTACTCGGGGTGAATTCATGGAGTATTAATGTTGATGGACTGTAATCAAAAGATTAAGCTCTCGTTTGACGGTCGCTACAGCTCAAATATGACTGGCCTACTATCTCCTCACCAACAGCTCATTGTTCTTAAAGTGGAAGAGAAGCTATGGGGTCAGGATAAGACTCATTTAAGTAGCTTGGCGTCATTAAACTTAAAAAAAACAAACCTGGGGAGTGCCCCGGAGGGGCGCTCCCCAGGTTGTTAAAGTGAGTCTATTTATGCCTATCTACTGAGTAAGTACCTGGACGTCATTAAACCCAAAACCCCAAATCCTGTGCCGCCCGCTGTGCGGGCGGCACAGGATTTGGAAGATTACGTTTCATGATGGCTAGCGACTGATTGATAAATTACTCGGGTGGAGGTGGTGTTAAATGAGGATGACTATGACAAATTCAGTGCGCTGAAGTAGACATGTCATGTCGCCAATCAAGATAAGCATTAGAACGAACGTGCCTCAAACCACGCTTAGAGTACCCAAAACACGTTAGGAATCCCAGATGGATCGACTGCGCCTATTCAATCTGTTTAATGCTCGATTATCCCGAAAGATTGTGTTGTGGATTTTCGCCAGCATCATCACGATTGAGGGTATTATCCTCGTCCCCTCTGTGTTTCGAAGAGAGCAGGAACTGCTTAAATATCTAGAAGATGTGTCTACGGCCAAAGCATCCGGCATCTTTGCATCTAAGGATTTGGCCGTTGACGACAACCAAATTCTTCAATACACCCAGTCACTACAAGAAAATAACGTGGTTGTCGGGGGCGCTCTCTATCGGGTCGATGGCTCCCTTGTTGGAACCTTTGGCGAACTCCCCGAACTGACGTTCCAAGATGTTCAACGGAAGAAGACCATCCTCAATCGATTTGATGCTCGCTACGAGGCTCCGTGGTCAATGTCTCCATTAGAAGGTCGATATGTGCTCATTGTTCGGCATGATGCGACCTCCGTGAATCAAGAGTTCTTTGCGTTTATTGCTCGGATTTCTGGCCTCGTTGTCATCATCTCCGCATTTGTGACCATGGCGACGTGGATTGTCCTCGATCGCTTGCTCATTTCCCCAATTCTGATGCTGCGACAAGACTTGTTGGGAGCAGGAGAAACGCTGAGTCATGATGATGGTGATAGCAAAATTTTAGAATTTGAGTATGTTAATACCCACCGTCAGGATGAACTTGGAGAGGTCAACCAAGCATTTCTTCAAATGGTGCATCAAATTTCGGAGGCGAATATCAATCGAAGACAGGCAGAGGAGAATCTGCGTTTATCAGAGGAAAAATTTTCAAAGGCATTTCACTCAAGCCCAAACCCTTTTACCATCAGTACCTTAACGGATGGACGCCTGTTAGACATCAATGAAAGTTTTTTGACTCTATTTGAGCACGATGCGGATTCGGTACTTAACCATACCGCTAAGGACATTAATCTCTGGGTCAAGGTGAGCGATCGCGCACAGATGATACGGATGGTGCAGGAACGAGGCTTTGTTCGCAATCGTGAATATCAGTTTCGATCAGGCTTGGGGCGCATTAGAACGGTTCTGTACTCTGCCGAGAAAATTCAGATCAACGGAGATGATTGCCTGTTGTCTGTGTTTAGCGACATTACAGAACGGAAGAGGGCAGAAATTGCGCTTCGCAATAGCGAAGTCCGATTCCGTACGTTGATTCAGCAAGCTGTTGATGGTCTGTTGGTTCTGGATGCGAAGGGGTGTGTCGTGGATGCAAATCGGCAGGCCTGCCGAAACCTGCAATATAGTCGCCAGGAATTGCTGGCGCTTTCCGTTTCAGATTTTGTTGTGGGTATTCCCATCGATCACTTCGCTGATTTATGGCAGCAACTGGCAACAACAGAATCGATGACGATCGAAGGAAAACATCGACGAAAGGACGGCTCTATCTTTCCCGTTGAAGTTCGCTTAGGGCTACTCGACTATAGCGACGAGAAGTTGATTTTAGCGCTAGTGCGAGATATTTCGGAGCGAAAAAAAGCCGAACAAGCCATGGCACGACTTGCTGAAATTGGAGAACTTGCATCGATGATTGTCCATGAGGTGCGAAATCCATTGACAACTGTGCTGATGGGGCTGAGTTCTTTTCAACGTATGGAGTTGCCCGAAAGAGCCAAGGCTCGACTTGCACTTGCGATGGAAGAATCGGAGCGGTTGCAGCGCTTGCTCAATGAAATTTTGCTCTATGCCCGAGAACAGCAGCTTGATGCTTGCGAACTAAATTTAAGTGCGCTTTTGACAGAATTAGTAGAGTCGCTGCGAGAGATGCCTTATGCAACTAATCGCACCATTAAATTTGTTAGTGCTCAAGAAGATGTTGTGATTAAAGGCGATCGCGACAAACTGAAGCAGGTGTTTATCAACTTAGTCAGCAATGCTTGTGAAGCGATTCCAAGTGGAGAGACCATCTGCTGGCGTGTGGAGAACGGGCTTGATCCACGGCGAGTTCAGGTTTCGGTTCATAATGGCGGTGACCCAATTCCACCGGATGTATTGCCTCAACTAACCAAACCTTTTTTCACGACAAAATCATCAGGCAATGGATTGGGGCTTGCAATTACGAAACGGATTATCGAAGCGCATAATGGAACACTAACGTTTACCTCAACAGCAGAGGACGGAACGACCGCGACGGTTCTATTGCCACGAATATCATCATAATTGTTGCGCATTGAATGGTCAGGTCACGTTTAGGCTACTTTTAGAGAGGGGCCATGTAAGAGCTGCTTGACAACAGAGGTAACTTCTTCATCAATGAACGGTTTGACGATATATGCGTTTGCTCCAGCCTGTAAGCCTGCTTCTCGGTGCGTGCGATCGCCCATGCCAGTGACAAAGACGATGGGATTGTCATAACCTGCTTGACGTAAGCGTTGACACACATCAAGTCCAGACATTCGAGGCATATCTCGATCCAGTACGATCAAGTCGGGAGAGGGAAGCGACCAGACCTTCTTCAAGGCATCTACTCCATTTTCCGCGACTGTGACGTCATAGCCTTCATCCTCTAACGCCATGGCTAATAACCGCGCTAGTTTGGGTTCATCATCGACGACTAGAATCTGTTCTTTCATCATGTCTCCTCGCTAAATGCACATGTTTGGGTTTGTATGTTAAAGCAGGATTATAGGGCGATCGGCATCCCAGGATCCTGTTAAATTTTTCCCGGCTTAAGTTATGTGCACGTTTTGCCTCTTCTTTTTTGGTCTCTTCTTTAAGTATGCTCAACCGCACTGAGGAAGTTCTGACCCACGGATTAGAAGATGATGAGGAACCGGAATTCCATACAATGACGTTGAAGCAATAAGGTTAAAGCAATTCTGAAAGCAGGGTTAGACAGCAGACTCAAAACATGGTGAGAGTCCCCAATACTGTGAACTGAATGCGATACTGTCTACGGATCTCATATGCTGCTTGAGCAAGGATTTTCAACCTTCAAACACCTCTATCACAACTGTTAAGTACCTGGACGGAATTAAAACCAAAACCCCCACCCCTGTGCCGCCCGCTGCGCGGGCGGCACAGGGTTGGGAAGGATACGTTTAATGATGGCCATTTACTTATAGCGCTCCGCGCTTAAGTTGAACCAATATTTTTGTGGAAAGCCGCGCTCCGCGAGGCTTTCCACAGAAATATCTGTCCTAACCTACGTACGGACTGCTATATGTGTGACAAAGCAAATGGTTGGGTGATTCAAGGGGAAGCTGTGCTTTTCCAGTGGAGTGGATTCATCACGCAATCCTGGTTGTTGACGACGGAACATGTAACCCGATTAATCCGGTTGATTCTCCCAAGAGTGCCAATGTTCCAAGAAGTCATCCAAGGAAAAGAAGTGGCTCGCTATGGCACATAGTTCCACCAAGCTGTCAGGCTCTCCCCTGGCTCAGTTCATCGTGTATGCCTGCCCGACTGGAGCGCTGGCCGATCAATTAACCGACTATTTTAAAAAAAGCCGCAACTGTTGTGGTGCGAATGCAGCCCATCGATACATGCCACACTGCACGCTAACGGGCTTCTTCCATGACGCAGAATCGTCCGTTCCGCTTTATGTAGAAGCTCTGAGCCATTCTCTTGCTGATGCTCAGGAAACTCATCCGAGTAATGCAATGCAAATCAAAGCCCTTTCATTTCGAGAAGACTGGCATGGCATTGACCTGGCATCGGACTGGCTCACGACACTCATTGCCAATTTTTCTCGCCGCATTGATTCGCCGACTCGCCATGACTCGATTCGGCTCAAAACGTGGCTACACCTCAGTCTCGCTTACGAATTTGAGCCATCTCAATCTATCCAACTAGAGCAACTGGCTCGGGGTGCTGTTGACATTACATCAGCTGTTGCCTGGGAGCTGCGACACTACCAGCGTATCAAACAGCAGGAGCCGAGTGTTACAAACCTCAAGCCAGTGGATGTGCATGAAGATGGCATCGCCTTAGATGGGGGCGATCGCTGGATATGTCACCACAGCTGGAGTATTTGAATCCCTGGTAAGGGATCTGCAAATAAAGACCAATAGAGGGGCGGCGGGCCCCTCTATTGGTCTTTATTTTCTAGCAAGTCCCTAAGCACTTGGGCGTCATTAAAACCCAAAATTGATTTCGCCCAAAATTGATTTCGATGAAATTTGCAGTCCCAAACCACTTTATTAAATGAAGGAAATGAACCGTGTCGTTTCCGAGCTGTCCGTGCATCATGGGAGTAAAGTAATGAGCATTGGAGAGCGGTACTTGTGTCTAGGCAGCAGAGAATTTGCAAATATTTAACCTGGATGGTTGGCGGCGTACTTGTGACGGCGATCGCCCCCCCAGTTGTTGGGCTTATGACATCAGTGGGTGAACAAGGGATTGATGCACTGCGACTGCATGCGGAGCCATTCAACCTAACAGGAGAAAAAATTGCAATCGGCCAAGTCGAAATTGGCCGTCCTTCTGTCTTTGGACTAGACAAAACGGCTCCAGTCAATCGGGTAGTTGAGGTTGCTCAAGTCTTCTTCCGAGATGATCAACCAGCGGCGAACGACCTCGTCGATCCGCATGCTGCCAATGTGGCTAGCGTCATGATTAGCCAAGATAAGGGACTCACCGGAGTTGCTCCCAATGCACGTCTTTATTCGTCGGCTATTGGTGTGTTGGGGCGCAACGGCCAACCAGAAGAGTGTCTCGCCGCCCAAACAGTCGCAGAACAAAATGGGGGGGATGTGCGCGCCATTAACTTCAGTTTTGGCGAATCGCTCCTACGGGATCCACGGCCTAATGCCATGCTGGATGGTAACGCGTTGCTGACTCAGTGTATTGATTGGTCATCGACTGAGCATGGTGTGCTCTACGTTATCGCGGGAAATCAAGGCCGGGGAGGTATTCCAATCCCGACCGACAATTTCAACGGAATGACGGTTTCCAATTCCACAATCGTGGATGGTGTCTTCACAAAGGTGGACTACTCAAGCCTCAGCAGTGAACCAGAGATGCTCCCTGGGCGATCGCCCGAGACGGAGAGCAATGTGGGCGATCGCCGATCGATTTCGTTAGTCGCTCCTGGCACCCAGATTCGGATGATTGATCCTGATGGCAGCACGATTCGAGCGACAGGCACTAGTTTTGCGGCTCCTCACGTGACGGCAACGGTGGCACTGGTGCAAGAGTTGGGCGATCGCCAACTGAGAACTCAATCGTCTAACTGGACTCTGGATTCCCGTAATCCTCAAGTGACGAAGGCGGTGCTGATGAATTCAGCCGACAAAATCATTGATGTTGGAAATGGTTTCAATCTAGACATGACGCGCACAATTGTCGACCATCGCAACCGCTCCTGGATTGAGTTGGATGCCTACATCGACACCACTCGTCCTCTCACCGCTGCACTCGGCACGGGACATCTCAATGCGTATCGAGCCTATGAGCAAATGAATAGTGGCCAGTGGAGTCCAGATAGTGTTGTCCCTGTGATGGGCTGGGATTATCGATCGGTCGCTGATTCCCGTAGTCTGGCTCCCAGATATCGAGACTATGTGATTGAGGCTCCGTTGCAAGCCGGAAGTTACTTTTCTGCAACGCTATCGTGGGCCAGAAAAGTAACCTTAAACGATACCAATGACAACGACCAATACGATTTAGGCGAAACCTTTACAGACGAAGGGCTGAATAATCTGGATCTCTATCTCATGCCGATTGATGCAGACAGAACAAGGGATAGTGTTTGGAGTTCAGTGAGTGACGTGGATAGCGTTGAACATATCTTCCATCGCATTCCTGCGACAGGGCAGTACAAAATTCGGGTTGTTTATAACGACCAAGTCAATGACGCCGAACAATCCTATGCCCTTGCATGGTGGGGAGTTTCGACACAGTAAGACAAGATTTGCTAAGGAATGAAAATTAAGAAACCCTGAGATAATTTGTTGGGGGTGATGGCTGCGCTATCACCCCCAACAAACTGTTTTCTGGTTCTATTTCATTCCTATTCCTACGAGATATGACTTGGCAAATTTCTCAAAATTGAAACGAAGAAATAAGGATTTGAGGTGCGCAATGCGCGCCTCAAATCATGGTTACTCTGTAAACTTTGCCAAGTCGTGACGAGATTTATCCCAGCAGCGGGAATTCATCATTATTTCTGGGCACGCTAAATCGTCAAACTGTGATGAACTCTGCTCAGTCGAATGAAATATTTAGGGGCACGATATCAGGCTCTGTTGTCAAGACTTCCAAAAACTGATCGAATCGATGCTTATATGATCGGTATCGGCACAACCATGTTCGTTACCCTAATATCCGGACATGGCAGCTATGCCAGCGACCATGCTCCGATTCAGGACGATGCTGCTGGGTTGTGCTCAATGGTTAGTACGCAGCCTGGTCGCTGGGTCACGGATGGTTTTGCTGGCATGCTTCCGCTTGATGAGGTGTGTACCTTCCAGGATGATGTCAATCGGGACGGTGCTCTGTCCGATAGCCAGTTGAGAGCCAGATTTGATGAGCAGTTTTGGCAAATGTTTCTGCAAGCTGCAAGCCCTGAGGCGATCGCCTTCTCGCAGGGAGTCGAACAATCAGCCGTCATTGAGTATGGCAGAACCATCTGTCCACTCCTCAACGATGGCATCACCATGGACGACGTTCGAACCACTCAACGGCAGTCAGGACTACCGGCTGATTTTGATGCGGCCGTTAACGTATCTGCCATTCACATCTATTGCCCCGAGCACGATCGCCAAATTGGCCGATAAGAACTCATGCTCACCTTAGGGACTTGCTAGCAAATAAAGTACCAATAGAGGGGCGGCGGGCTACGCCCGCGGCCCCTCGATTGGTACTTTTTTTGCAGATCCCACAGCAAAACCCCGTATCTCTTTCCTATGGCGTCGATATGGAGGTGGATGGCGCAGATGATTCGACCGTTACAATCTCTGGGGTGGAGATCGCCCCAGAATTCATTTGGTCGCGGTGATAGCGCGATCGCTGCGTTCCTTGCTCATCACCTCTGAACCTGGATGTCAGCTGATCCAGGACCTGAGGAATATCCACCGGAAAGTCTAGCCCCTCCAATGACACCGTTGATTGATTTTGATTTGCCCACACAAGCCCACCTGCAGCACTGACCATCAGAGCCGCGTAGCCAAGATAGAGGTGTGCTGGGCGCACAGACTTTTGGTTTTGTTGGGTTGGTTTAGATGCAGGCACAACCCACTGTGGCACATGAGTTGTCGAAACATTGTCTGAAGACCAGGATTGAATCAGGGTCGTGTAGTCAAGCCCCACAAAGAGCGCAATTTGACGAATAAATCCCTTGACGTAGATTTTTTCTGGGAGTTTATCGAGATACCCTGCCTCAATTGCCTCAATTTGGTGCGGCGCAATTCGGGTCTGCGCATAAACATCATGAACGGTCAGTTTTTTTTCAATTCGTGCTTTGGCTAATGCAGCTCCAATGGATTGGAGAACTGGGTCAACGTCTGGTGCCTTAGGAGTGATTGTTTGATGAGTGGCTTTAGTGACCGTTTGATGGGGAACCGTTTGATGAGTAACCTGATACGGATGAGTCTGTTTTGAAGTCTCTGGCTTTTGTTTTTGATGCGTTGAGAGGATGGGTGAGGTCGATTTAAACGCCACCTTCACATCAGACGACGTTGGTGAATTCTTATTTGGAGTATCGCTTGCTGAATGCTTCTGAATATGGGCAGTCGGTGGCTTTCTCAATAGCGCAGATGACGGAAATGGCGCAGATGACGGGGCGATCGCACGGGCAGGATCGTCTGTTGCCGTTGTCCGTGTGATGGCTGAAGGAGGAGGAGGAGGGCAAACGGGAAGAGATGCCTTAACCTCATTTTCGATACGAGCCTTTACGTGTTCAACCTTTTTCGGCAGAGTCGAGTCAACCGTTTCTTTAGTCGAGTCAACCGCTTCTTTAACAGATAGGGTTGCTCTTGATGCTGCCATATGAAGAGCCGAATCTGTCTTTGAAGGTTTTACCGATGGTTCTCGCTGTACCTTGCTATCAGAGGATGAAGGCACGAATTCAGTCGAGGCTTTCACAGCGTGTGATGAAGGTTGCGTGACGTGATTCAGTTCACTCTGGTACTGAGTCACAAGTTGCCGCAAGGTGAGTCGAATTGCTTCTCGACCAATGGCTTTAATCAGAGGCTGAACCCATTTGGGAGTACTCCCAAGGCGCTTATGCAGGCCACGAAATGCTTTTTGATAAATATCACTTTGACAAAATTCAGATTCAACCTGGTCAAACAGCGATCGCAACTCATCGTGAGAAATAATGAGTCTTGAATCTTGTGCCCCTGAAAGACAATATGCGGCTGATTGTGTCACGTTCCTCACCCTCCATGATGGTCTGGGTAAAAACAGTTCAACAGAAAGGCATCAAAACACCTACGACACTGTAAAACCCAGAAACTGGTTTAGTTGATTTATCTACCCCTTTCCAGCATTAGAGGATCATTCCGGATGAGATTCAGAAAACGCATCATTTCAGTCGTTGTCAGTAGGTAACAGAAGTAGATATAAAACCTATAAAACTTGCGCCGCCCGCTGAGCAGGCGACGCAAGTTTTAGAATTAGTAAGTACCTGGACGTCATTTAAAAAAACAAATACTGTGCCGCCCGCTGCGCGGGCGGCACAGTATTTGAACAGTTACGTTTACTGATGGCTAGCTACTGAATGCCGAAGTGCTTAAGGAGATAGGCATCAGTAAACTCACTTTAAAAACCTAGG
>JBCCWF010000195.1:0-11165 GCA_039194035.1 Cyanobacteria bacterium P01_E01_bin.6
GCCAGTCATACCCTGCGAATCGTCTTGCGTCAATCCTTCGCTATTGATGTGCTTACCTTTGAGCAGCAATCTGTTCGAAACAAATTTACACTCACATAAGGCGTATATTGGGTTGTTAGCTCCTTCTTCAGAATATCCCTTAGCCGTTTTTAATGCGGAGGGAAATTTTTTGTATATGCGTGCCCCCAACGGTCTTTGCAATTCAGAATCAGGGAGTATCGGTTTTTTTGGTGATTTCCCAGAAGGGGCCGTGGTGCAGCTAACCCAAGCAACTCGGAATGATATTTTGGCAGCTTCTCAGGAATCGGTGCATCAGGCCATCCAGAATTACCCAGGTCAATGTCCTTCAGCGTCTTTATTGTTTTCTTGCGCTAGCCGCCGACAAGTTTTAGGCAGTCGCACATGCGAAGAATATCAATTGATTAAATTGATGCAGGATGGTTTGTTACGATCGTTGCCATGCTTTGGCTTTTATACCAATGGTGAGATTGCGCCATTGCAACGAAACGGGGTGACTTACTTTCATAATGAAACATTTGTAACGATGTTGTTGGGAGATAGCTGAAGAGTAGAGTAACGATCATCTTCTCCCGATCAGTGGATAGACATCATTAAACGTAACTTTCCAAATCTTGTACCGCTTGCTGCACGGGCAGTAAAAGATTTGGGGTTTTGGTTTTAATGACGTTCAGGTACGTACATAATCGTCATTCTGCATAGGGGAGAACTGTTGGATGAGCACGGAAGACGAGTATTTGGCTCGAATTCGAACCCTAGAAAAAGCCAACCGGGTTTTGCAACGGAAACTTGAGCGCACACGCACGGATCTCATCAAACTCGAAGACACGAACGATAAAAAAGAATTCTTGTTGCGTACCGTCATTGAGGATCTCAATCAATCCGAACGACAACTACAAAGTTTGATGGAAGGCACGGCATCAACTGTTGGGCAGGACTTTTTTCCGGCATTAGTGAAGTATATTGCTGAGGCGCTAACTGTCTCTTATGCCGTTGTGTCTGAACGGTGTGGCGATCAGCTCCGCACCTTAGGCATGTGGGCAAAGGGTACCTTGCAACCCAATATTGTTAATCCTTTTGTCCATACTCCGTGTGAACAGGTCTTTCAACATGGGATCTATGTTTGTGCGCAAGGGGTGCAACAGGAGTTCCCGAATGCCCACTTGTTAGCTGAATTTGGTGCCGAGAGCTACCTTGGCATTGCTCTCCGTGATGCTGAAGGTCATATCATTGGCGACCTGTACATCATAGATGAACATCCGCTTCACAATGTGACGCGGGCACAGCAAATCTTGAGCATCTTTGCGATGCGTGCCGCCGTTGAGTTAGAGCGCCAGCGAACGAATGATGCCCTATGCCAACTCAATCAGAAGTTAGATGCGACGGTTAAAGAACGGACAACTGAACTTCGCCGTAGTGAAGCCCGAATGCGTACTGTTGTAGAGGCTCTTCCTGATTTGCTCTTGCGAGTGACTCGGGATGGTACCTGTATAGACTCCGTTTATTCGCCTAATTTAGCGAGTGACTTTTACCCAATTGCTCAAAACCATTTGTCTGACGTGTTGCCGCCTGCGCTACTAGAGCAACAGCTAGACGCAATTGAACAAGCTCTGATGACACAGACAATCCAAATTTATGAGCACGAGTTGGAACGGAATGGGAAACTTGTGCCAGAAGAGATTCGGGTTGCTGCCATCAGCTCGGATGAAGCCTTGATTATTGTGAGAAATATTAGCGATCGCAAGCAAGCGGAAGCATCATTGCGAGAGAGTGAGGAACGGTACGCCAGCTTGGCATCGATAGCACCAGTGGGAATTTTCCGTACCGATGCGGCTGGCCATTGCATTTATGTGAACAAGCGCTGGTGCCAAATCGCTGGGCTTACCCTAGAAGAAGCCGCTGGGGAAGGCTGGGTCAAAGGGTTGCACCCTGACGATCGGGATCGAGTGGCGGCTGAATGGTATCACGCTGCCCAGGAAAATCAGCCGTTGAAGCTGGAGTGTCGGTTTCAACGCTCTGACGGTGTGGTGACGTGGGTATACGCCCAGTCCGTTGCTGAGCTAGATAGTAATAAGCAAGTGACTGGCTATGTGGGAACCATCACAGACATTAGTGAGAGAAAGCAGTTCGAAATCGAACGGTTGCAAGCCGAACAAACACGAAAGGAGTTGAGAATATTAGAGCAAATTTTAGATACAAGTTTTGCGGGGTATTGGGATTGGGATATTCTCCATCAGAGAGATTATCTCAGCCCTGGATTGAAGCGCATGTTTGGTTATGGTGACCATGAATTGCCTGATTCGTCTGAAAGCTTAAAAGAATTAATTTTTTCAGAGGATTTACCACGGGTCATGACCAGCTTTGATCGCCATGTTCAAAGTAGAGGAAAACTTCCTTATCGCTGTGAGATTCGTTGCCACCATAAAGATGGGTCAGCCGTGTGGGTAATTTGTTCGGGGCAAGTGATTGAGTGGGATGACGATGGCAACCCGCTGAGAATGGTCGGATGCCGTATTGATATTAGCGATCGCAAACAGCTTGAATTATCTGTACACACGGCTCAGCAAAAGTTGAGTCAGGTGCTTGACACCGCTATTGCAGGCATTATCCGGTTACGCCTTTATGCGGATATGTCGATTCAATATGACTATATTTCTCCTCATTGTGAAAAAATTTTTGGATACCGTGTTGACGATTTCGTGGAACATGCGAATTTATGGCGATCGCGACTTGATCCGCATGATTGGGAACATGTGATTACACCCACACTCCAATCAATCTTGGAGCATCGCGATACCTCAACCCATCGAGTGGAATATCGTTTTAAGCATAACGATCAGTCCATTTGCTGGGTATTGGCAAATATCTTTGCTCAATGGAATGAGTCTGGACATTATTGGAACGTCACTATTGTTGATACAGATATTAGCGATCGCAAACAAATAGAGAATGCTCTGCGGGAAAGTGAAACGCGTTGGCAATTTGCCCTGGAAGGAGCAGGAGATGGCGTCTGGGATTGGGATGCGCACAAAAATAGTGTGTTCTATTCTCATCAATGGAAAGCGATGCTCGGATACGCTGATCATGATGTGGGTGACACAGTTGAGGAATGGGAGAGTCGCATACATCCCGCCGATAGAGACCGATGTTACGTTAGCCTATATAGGCATTTCAGCGGCGAAACGCCTATTTATCAAAGCGAACATCGCATTCGCTGTAAGGATGGCAGCTATAAGTGGATCCTTGCGCGAGGAAAGGTGATCGAGTCGACGCCAGAGGGAAGTCCCTTGCGAGTGATTGGCACTCATACGGATACGACTGAGCGCAAGCTTGCGGAACAAAAGATTCGTGAACAGGCTGAGTTATTAGATATTGCATCTGACGCCATTATCGTTCGAGATCTCGACCAACATATTCTCTATTGGAATCGTGGCGCTGAACGACTCTACGGGTGGAAATCTGTAGAAGCCATCGGACGTAAAGCAGATGAGCTTTTACAAGCCAATGTGCTGATACAAATGAATGGTTCTCAAATAGAGATGATTATGCGCTCTTTGTTAGAACAAGGCGAGTGGAAAGGAGAGCTTAACAAGGTTACCCAGAGCGGTCAGAACGTGATTGTTGAAGGACGTTGGACGCTCGTGAGAGATGAAACTGAGCAACCGAAGTATATTCTGTCAGTTGATACGAATATTACGGAGAGAAAACAGCTCGAAATCCAATTTTATCAGGCTCAACGGTTAGAGAGTCTGGGGTGTGTTGCAAGTGGTATTGCACACGATCTCAATAATGTATTGACGCCTATTCTAACGATGACTCAGCTGCTTCGATTAACCCAAAAAAGCCTGAGTGAAAAGGCACAGGAGCAATTGAAATTGTTAGAAGAAAGTGCTCAACGGGGTGCAAATATGGTCAAACAAATTCTCACCTTTACGCGAGGCAGTACTGGTGAGCGGGTGGCTGTAAGCCTGGTGCCGTTAGTCAGGGAAGTGGTCAGTATTGCTCAGCGAAGTTTCCCAAAGACCATCGACATTCGTTACTGTTTTCCAGACGAAGACAGTGCTGAACAATCATTTGGAGTGGTCTCTGCTGATCCCACTCATCTGCATCAAGTTTTTATGAATCTATGCATTAATGCTCGTGATGCCATGCCGAATGGGGGTGTTCTTACTCTTTCTTCAAAGGTTGTTTTTGTTGATGAAGCAGAGGCTAATGCGAATTTGGATGTGCTGGTTGGCTGGTACGTGGTTGTCACGATTACTGATACAGGGGTTGGAATTATTCCTGAGGTGCGCGATCGCATGTTTGAACCATTTTTCACAACCAAGGAGATAGGAAAGGGAACAGGATTAGGGTTATCGACTGCATTAGGGATTGTCAAAAATCACGGTGGTTTCTTGCAGATCTCTAGCAAAGTAGGCAAAGGAACTGACGTGAACGTCTATTTACCAACTGTGAATGAAATCCCAACGAACCATCATTTTGTAGACGAAAGAATCAATGGACATGGGGAACTAATTTTGATCGTTGATGATGAAGAAGCGATTCGAAGGATTACTCAATCACTGCTAGAGAATCATCACTACACGACGTTAGTTGCCAAAGATGGCCTGGACGCCGATAGTCTGGTCCGCAACGATAAGGGTGACATTCGGGTGGCGATCGTGGATGTCATGATGCCAAACATGGACGGAATTTCTTTAATTCGGAAACTTAAGGAAATGAAGCCGATGCTTAGAATTATTGCCATTAGTGGCTTGCCGACGAATCGAAGACCTGTTTTAGCTGCAGGTGCAGATGCCTTTCTGTCTAAGCCCTATGTCTTAGAACAACTGATGAGAAAATTAAGCGAGCTTACCTCTGAATGAAACGCTCAGATGGCGACAGTGATGATTAGGAATGCAAACTAAAAGCTACTTCTAAATTCTATGATTGCCCGACTATCCTCATCTAAATCGGTGGAAGCTCGTAAACGGATTTGATCGGTTAATTCATAGCGGAAGTTGAACTGGGGTTGACTCCCTCCATCTAAGATTTCAAGGACGCTGACTGAGAAATCACGAGTAATATCAAATCCGACTTCTATTCCAATGGACAGAGGGAGCCGTGACTCTCCTCCAATATCCCCTGTTGATGGAAAAATACTGAATTCGCTAAGCCCTAAGGTATTCGCAAGGTCGTTGCTAAATCCAGCTAGAAATCCAGACCCTACGAAAGCGGCGACGCCACCCGTTACATTTCCATTTTGCAGTGCATCAATGGTTTGGCCTCCAAGCAAAGCGACGATTTGAGTATCTGAACGGGTCGGATCACTGGTGAGTTCAAGATTGTCGGAAAGTTTGCTGGCAAGACCATCAACGGTTGCAAAGACCTCTACAGTTTGCAGTCCTCCAAAGGTTGGAGTTGTCGATTGGTCTGCGACTTCAGCACTCGCAAATGGTGATGAAGGAGCAATGGGAGTGCGTTCAACTTCTTGCACCCGTGCAACAAGCTGAACATTGATGTCTGGATCTAAACCATTTTCTGGTCTAAAGGTTGCAGTATTGTCAGCATCGCGATTTAGCCGAAACTGAGTAGAGACAATATTGATCCACCCATTGGTGAGCTGAATTGTGCCATCGGGCTTGATGTCTGATAAGGGGCCGTTGAGCGTCAAGTCGCCGATGGCGGCGATATCAAATATTGGGCGACCAGAAATTTGTAGGGAATCACTGAGGGATATATTGAAATCCTCTAACTGAACCTGATCAAGAAATGGATTGGGTTCTGCGTCAGGAGAATCATTGGCAGGGATGGTAGGGGTGTTGCCAGCCAGATTTAAGGCAAAGACTCGTCCATTCGATACGTTCACATTGCCACCGATGACGGGAGCTAATGCTGCTCCTGTAATGAGAACATCACCGTCAACTATCGCCGCAAGCAAGTTTCGAAGACTCACGGGAGTGTCTTTGAACGTTATGGTCAAGGGAGTATTGGGATCTGCTGCTAAAGCATTGAAAATGGGGAGCATGCCTTGAACTGTGATCTGCCCATCATTAAACTGGGCATTTAACTGGTCAATGTTGATGCGATCGAGGTTGAAATTAGCAGTTCCAGTAATTCCTGTAATGGGGTCGTTTAAAAGAGGGCTGGATATCGCACCGTCCTCAAATGTTACAGCTCCTTGAATTAACGGCTGTGTCAGTGTTCCACTGGCTTTCAGGTCAATGTCCCCTTGTCCTCCGTCCCAGATGGCTTGTCCATTGCTGAGGATGGTTAAAAAGGCGAGTCCTTCATTTTGAATATCGATTGAGGCGGAGATTTGGTCGCTTGCTGGCTGAATCGACATAAATGGCAAGGCATACGGAATATTTCCTGCAATCGTCATGCCATCTTGCCCGGTAATAAAAATGCCTCCGTTTGCAATCAGTCGAGCGTCATCGTAAGTGAAATCGACGTCAACTCGTTCAAGGGGGGTTTCATTCAGCCGAGAATCGATTAACCCTATGTCTCCGACGACTTCTGGATCGTCTAGCGTGCCTCCAATTTGAGCATTTGCATAAATATTGCCTTCAAGATCAACTGGAAGAGCAACAAATTCTTGAATAATTTCAACGGGAACGTTGGCAACTTCAAGCATTCCAGATTGCTGAGTGCGTCCCACTTGGCCATCAAAATTGATGAACGTTTCACCGGACTCAAATCTAAAGGGGGCAACTGTGAGCGTTTGGGGCGTGATTGTACCAGAGGCGGCAAACGTATTCGGTTGATTGAACTTGCCCCAGGCCCAGTTGTCTCCACGAAGCCCAAAGTCCACAAGAAAACCTGTTTGGCGTGAGCCTGTTGCGGAAATTCTCCCTTCAAACATTCCGCTGAGTTCTTCTAGGGATGGAATCAGAGCATTTTCTTGCTGCGCGATCGCCTCTTCCCGTTGCGTCACGATTGCACTGATAATGGCCAACTGATCGAGTAATGAAGCGTCTGGATCGACGCCAACAGGACGAGTCACTAGGGCCGATCGGCCTTGATATTGTGGCGCTTCTAGCCCTCGATTGAGATCATCAAAATTAAAAAATTGGAGGGCCGTGAGGATATCTTGGACATGCCCTTCTTCAATGACCAGGTCGGCTTGATAAGGCAGGTTGGCATCAAGTACATTCGCTTGCGCAGACAATCGATATCGACTAGTTCCCCATATCAGCTCTCCCTGCGAAAGCGCTGCCCTGCCGCTTTGATAGCTGAGCTGTCCTGTAAAGCTTTCGGCAGCAATATACCCGACAGCTGGTTGGGCGATCGCCACGCTCCCGACCACAGACGGATTACTCAAATCTGCGATATTGGCTTCGATGTTGGCATTCACAACGCCACGAACTCGACCGATGCTTTGACTGGGAAACGGATCGAATTGGAGTTCACTCAGTCGAAAATTGCGAATTTCCGCCGTTAGGGTCTCTCCTTGTGTTTGTCCTTCGATGGTGAATGGGTCGGTGGTGTCCGTGACGCTGTTGCTGTTGCGAATGACAAAGGCTGTCGGAAGAAGTCGATCGTCAAGCTGCGCAAAAATGCGATCGCCATCCCCTTCAAGGTCAATGGTGCCTCCCTCAGCCAAAGAAAACTGGAGATCGCCATCCAGGGCGGAATTGAACTCAACTGCATTGAAAGCTAAATTGTCAAGCTGAGCATCGCCAATGATTTGTGGGTTTGCCAGTGTCCCATTGAGAATTCCGTTGAATGACACCAGTCCTTGCAAGCGCGCTTGTTGCTGAACAGAAGGGGGGAGCAACGGTTCAATGCGATGCAGATCATATTGGCGGAGAGATACATTTAAATCGATATTATCGATTACAGGTTCTGCATCAAGGTTAGTTGCAATAAAACCATCGGCTTCCACTCCTGGAGCCGTAAATTGTTCGACCTGAATGCCCGTACCTGTCCAGCGAAATTGAGTATTCCAGATTCCGGGTTCAAGAAGTGGCGAACTCCCTGAGGTCAGCCTAGCTTCTGCATTAGCAACCTGGGCTTGGCCCGCAAGGGCGATCGCTTCTAGACTGAGATTATCGATCTGTCCTGAAATCGTGATGTCACTGGAAAGAATGCCTTGAACCTGAGGTGAAAACCGTCCGATGTCGACTTGACTGGCGCTGACATCTGCCTGCCAACGATTCCGATCGAGATTCACCGTTGCATCCGCAACGACTGTGCCTCCTTCAACGGCAAGCTGCGTATTTTGAATCCGAACGGTATTGCCTGTGTAGCGGATTTTTCCCTGACCCGGAAATGACGAATTGCTAAGCTGCCAATCTGCAACGGCCTGGATATCGTCATAGGGGCCGAAGATTTCGACATCTGCGTTGAGTAGGCCAACGCGATAATCAGCCGGCAACGTAATATCGTAGGCTTGAACGAACGCATCACTTGGTATGTCTGAGAGGCTCATGTCGAAGACTACACCGCCATCTGCTTCTAGATTGACTTGGCCGGAGCCAGCAATGAGTCCTCCAACGGCTGGGATGATGGCGATGTCTGTCACATCGAGAATAGGGGCGGTGAGTTGAAATTGGGCAATGATCGACTCAAAATCAATTTTGTCAATCTGAAGAGGCTGAATGTTGCGCAGCACGCCACTCACGATTGGATTGGTTAAGCCTCCGGCAATCTGGATGTCTGCGGCAAAGGCACCATCGGCAGAAAACGGAATATCTAGGTTGACGGTTTCTTTGACATTCTCAAGGGTGACCGATGGAATTTGTGCGGTGAGATCATACCCAGTTTCTAAATTGACATTGCCAGCGGCAGTGAGTTCAATCGTTCCGTAGTTAAGAGAGGTATCTTCAACAAAAATGTCTTGACCATCAAAGCGCAGTCGACTATCCAAATTTGCGATCGTCTGAGGTGCGACATCAAGTTGCGCGGCAATCTTACGAGCATGCGCTGTTCCCTTTAAGTCGAGGGGACGATCGGGTCGATATGCGATGGATAGGTTCGCATCCAGCGCTCCGTCTGTGATGGTTCCTGGAATAGGAACCAGTGAGTTGAATTGACTGAGCTGAAAATTATTGGTGCGAATGACGGCCTGTACAGCCTGTTGTTCAATATCGGCATTTCCTTGAATGGCAACGTGGCCACCATCCTCTTGCTGAATCTCAATATCAAATTGGGCAAACCGATTTTCATCTTGCAGGGTCGCATTGACATCAATCTTTTGGAGGAGGACAGGATGCTTGAGCGCAGTGATTTGATTGTCCTGATCGGGCTCTACTCCACTGTCCGTATCTTCCGACGCTTCTAAATCTAACGAAGAGAATGATTGGGCTAACGTGGCGGTTTCAAAAAATCCTGGATTTTCCCAGGGAGATTCCAATAATTGGGGATAGGGCGCAAGGATAACAGTGGCATTCCTGGCTTGAATTTGATCCAGGACAATCGTAATCGGAGATTCTTCCTCTGCAGTTTGAATATCCAGTCTCAACCATTGCCCCATGTCGTCTTGAGAGCCGTAGACTTCTGGGTCTATGAATGTGAGTGTGATGGGAAGCGTGCGATCGCGCACGAGACTCGAAACTAGGTGAAACGGTCTAAACCCGACTTGAATAGAATCTGCGACAGCGTAATTTCCGTCTGATTCTGTAGGTGGAATGGTTGCGCCATCAATTTCGAGACCAAAGAGAGAGAACCCACGAACGTCACCCAGTTCAACGGGGCGGTTTAACAGATTGCTGAGCGTTGTTTCAACAAGGGGAGCAAGGCGATTGTAGACAAAATACTGTGCGGCGATCGCACCGGTTGCCCCCCCTACAGCAAGAATTCCACCGATGATAAGGACTGTCTTAAAGGAGCGAGAAAGACGGCGGGAAGAATTCCCAGAGTTCGGATCCTGTGGGGGAGGGGAGACTTCGGTCATGCCATGATGCCTGCGAAAGACAAATAAAATACGTGCGCGACATTGAGATTGTCATGACCTTAGCAGACTCACCTCATGATTTGAAGTACCGTCAGTAGTCCTTTTCCTGTTTTAGATGGTTGTACTTTTTTAGGTGCTTGCGTTTTCAAGACTTGTCGCTCTATCGCACAATCATCCAGGTACTGGGTTCAGGGCGTGACATACATTAATGACCATTCCTTCACGAGCCATGCTGACATTTGGATAATCAATTTTCATTTCCTGTTCAACCGTTGATAGGAATTCGTCATCATGGCTAGGGGCATGGTGAAACATCACGATATGCTTAGCTTGAGTTGTGAGCGCTGCTTCAACGCTCTGACGCCACACATGGAGGCTGCGAGAGGTATTCGCAACGGCCATATCGTAGTAGTTGTGAGAACCATAGGTGGTATCGAAGATGAGGACATCAGCTTGTTGGGCCAAGTACAGCATGCCTTCATCCGGCGAATCAGGGGTATGATTTGTGTCTGTTGCATACACCACAGAATAATCATTCCAGGTCGCCCGATAACCCATCGCTCCATTGGGGCGATGTAACGCCATTGTTTCAACGAGGATGTCGTTAACGGGGAGCTTCGCTCCCGGCAAGATGTTATGGAATGCAAGCTCCGATTTCATCATCTGAAGCGGGACGGGGAAGTTGGGGCGGAGCATCTGATCCATCAGACTTTGTTTGATCGATGCGCCATTGACCCCAGTTGCACCATAAATGTGAAACCTATTGTGCGGATGAAATGCAGGAACAAAAAAGGGAAAGCCTTGAATGCGATCCCAGTGAGTGTGTGTAAAGAAAAGGTGAGCTTCACTTGGAGCGGAATCTAGTAATTTCTCACCCAGGACTCGAAGCCCCGTACCACCATCGAAAATAAGGCGTGTTCCATTGACCAATACTTCAACACAGGCTGTATTGCCGCCGTAGTAAGCAGTGTTGCCTCCTGGAGAAGGAATATTGCCACGAACTCCCCAAAATTTCACCAAGAAATTACCTTGCGATGAATCAAGGCAACTGTGGGTAATGGATGGAGTTTGATGGCTCATCGGTAGTGGGGTGGAACCTGACATTATCTAACTATTTACTCAGAGTATCAATTGATTTGCGTACATTGCCGCTAATGATACGAAGGGGCCACGAGATTGATTATATGCCTCCAACTTCAATAGGGGTGTTCAAAAAAGCATACGTTTGTTTGTGAAAGATTGCTGGACATTCATTTCAAAAGAGCAA
>JBCCWF010000196.1:0-11136 GCA_039194035.1 Cyanobacteria bacterium P01_E01_bin.6
AATATTTTTTACTGCAAACGATCACGATTCATTTTGTTTTTTGCCGCAACATGCGCAAAAACCCTAATTCCTTCGTGAGCTTTGCCAAGTCGTGTTTACATGAACTCATTGACCCGTTGCATCCACACAAACCGAATCTAAATTAAGAAATTAGGGAGATGGAGTGCAATAAGCGCTTTTGATATAAAACATTCGGGCACACTTTATTGGAAAATGTTACAATGTGTAAAATATTAATTTTAGTAACGTCTCTTTAAGGAATGGTTCTCGTAACTGTCATTGTTGCTGTTGTTCTCCTTGTTGCATGGGCACTTCGACTCATGCAATGCGCGATTGATCAACGTGAATTTTCGCTAATGCTTGCAGGGCTACTCGTCTCTAGTGCAGCTGCAGGGTTAGTGGGAGTATATTTTTTAATGAGTAACTGCTTCAGCTATATGACAGCCCTTCCTCAACCTACAAATATTCGTTTGCAAGTGTCTGAGGTTGAAGATTGGGATCGTGACGTGCTGTTTCAGTATGGTGCAACGATTGAGAAAAATTTTGGAAAAGGTTGACGATATTACGAAACCAAATCTAAAGTTTATCCTCGTCTAATATTTAGGCAACACCAGTCTTTTCGACGCCAGAGAGTTGCAACAAACCATCCATGTTGTTCCAATGTATTTGTAACTGCTTTAGCCTGATCCAGCAAGATACCGCTCAAGACTCCCCATGTGGTTGTTTTAGAAATTTCACTCAATTCTGGAATCAGATCAATAATAACTTCGGCTAAAATATTGCAGACAAAACCATCGACAGGGTTGGGGAGCACTTCCATTAAATGCTTAACGCTGCCCTGCTGAACAGGCAGTCTTTCAGCAGCAAGATAGTTCAGGTCACGATTTTCAGCTGTTGCCTGAACTGCTAAAGGGTCAACATCAACGGCATAGACTTGTTTCGCACCCAACAGAAGTGCCCCAATCGAAAGCACTCCTGACCCACACCCAATGTCAGCCAAGATCATGTTGTCTGATTGATTTGGCGTTAAGAGCCGCATTTCTAATGATTCGAGGCAAAGTTGTGTTGTTGCGTGATTACCGGTGCCAAAGGCTAGTCCTGGATCGAGCCGAAGCACAATTCTGTCTGGAGATGTGGGTTCTGGAAGCCATGCAGGGTTAATCAAGAAGCGATCGCCCACAGGTTGGGGCTTCCAATATTGTTTCCAAGTACTTGCCCAGTCTTCTTCTTCAATCAATCGCCACTGGACATCGGGTGAAGGAAGTTGTGCACAAAGGGCATCTTGTCGAATGAGTAACGATAGTGCACCCAAGTCAAGCAGTTTTGACTGCTGCTGAGGAATGTAGGCACTCACAACACGAACACCTCCTCGAACTTCGCTAGATGTCCCTGTACATCCAAAGTCCTCCAGTCTCCAGAAGACTAGATCTTCACCGTTTTGATCACAGAGAACTCGGATTTCCCACCAACTATTCACACAGACTCCAGGGAATGTTCATCATAGAAAAGCTTCATGACTACAGCGACACTGTATAAACACTAAAGCGACACTGTGTATGCATCTCGAATACCTGGCACTTTGGTAATTTCAGTCAAAATGCCGTCTGGTAGGGGGTCATCAATGCTGAGCACCATCACCGCATCACCCCGAACAATCTTACGTCCTACTTGCATACTGGCAATATTGACGTTGAAGCTTCCCAGCAGTGAGCCAATCTTTCCGATAATACCGGGCATGTCACGGTGAACAGTAAAGAGCATGTACGGATTAGGGGGAACGTTAATCGGAAATCCATCAATGTTCGTAATGCGCATGCCCTCGTCTCCAAGAACAGCACCGGTTACGGAATGGCTACCCATGTTGCCCTTTGCAGAGAGTACCAAGGATCCTGCATAATCACGGACCGTTGAGTCTCGGGTTTCTATCACTCGAATACCACGCTCCTTTGCCTCAATGGACGCGTTAACGTAGTTGACTCGCTCCCGTAATGCATAGGACAGAAGTCCTTTGAGTGCAGCAATTACAATGGGCTGTGCCGAATTATCAGCTAACTCTCCTTGGAGACGAATCGTTAATGATTCAACTCGTCCACCAGATAACTGGCTAATCAAATTCCCCAAGGTTTCAGCCAGTTGAAGATATGGACGAAGTTTTTCCAAAACATCGGGACGAAGCCCTGGAATATTGACGGCAGAACGGGCAGGGAGTCCTAACAAGACATCACGAATCTGTTCAGCAACGTCAATTGCAACATTCACTTGAGCTTCTGCTGTCGATGCTCCCAGGTGAGGGGTCATCACAATTTGCTTGCCCAAAGAGATGAGGGGACTTTCCCCCAAAGGCTCGGTCTCATATACATCAATGGCAGCACCAGCAATAGTGCCGTTTTCTAGCGCTGCAGCCAAGTCTTCCTCATTAATAATGCCGCCTCGCGCACAGTTGATGATTCGTGCCGATGGCTTCATGGTCTTCAGCACCTCTGCATTGATCATGTGTGCTGTTTCTGGCGTCTTGGGCAGATGGAGGGTGATATAGTCTGCCTCGCGCAAGACAACATCAAGTTCTACAAGCTGGCAACCCAGTTGTTCGGCTCGTTCGGCTGAAAGAAATGGGTCGTAGGCAAGCAATCGCATGCCCATGGCGCGGGCGATCGTTGCAACATGGGAACCGATTTTACCGAGTCCGACAACACCTAATGTCTTTTTATATACTTCAACGCCTGTAAATTTCTTGCGATCCCAGTTACCCGCTTTAATCGATTGATTGGCATCAGGAATATGCCGAGAGAGGGCGAGCATCATGGCGATCGCATGTTCAGCCGCAGCGATTGTATTGCCTTCTGGAGAATTGACAACAAGGATGCCTCGACGAGTTGCTGATGGCACGTCTACATTGTCAACGCCAACGCCAGCGCGACCAATAATTTTGAGCTTTGCACCTGCATCAATCACCGCTTGAGTAACTTTCGTCCCAGAGCGAATCATGAGTGCATCGTAGTCAGGAATAAGTTTAATCAGCTCTTCTTCAGCAAGTTTAGTCTTGACATCAACTTGGGCAACCTGCTGCAAGATATCGATACCAGACTGATCGATTGGGTCGGAAACGAGAACCTTAGACATAGATAGTGAAGTGAATGAAACCTATAAATATGGCCGACTACAGCAGTGACCTAATGCGATGAACCACTGGTGAAAACAAAACTAAGCCCTAGACAACATGTGCCAGGACTTGTTCACGATGGACATTCTACTGCAAAGGAGTGACGACACTGATTTTCTCAGGAAAGATTTCGGGATTGAATATCATAGGCTCCTCTCACTGGCGTCCTTAATCTGTGATGTAAACCCAAACCATATTGAAATATTACTTGGCAGACTTTTCAAAATTGCAACGAAAAAACAAGGGTTTGGGGCGCGCAATACGTCCTCCAAACCCTTGTTCCTCTGTAAATTTTGCCCAACATGGTTTGGGTTTAATTCCGTCCAGGTACTTATCGCCCCTATCTACCTTGAAATTGGGTTCTAATTTTCGAAGTTATTGAGTTGTGAGCCATCAGCGGTTGAGTTTTGAATCATCAGCGATCGCCAACAAACCATTCGGATGCGCGCGACCCCAACTCAACCGGAATACTCACAGCTTTCCCTAGGCGAGGTCGTTCAGTGGTCTGCTCAATAAAATCAGTGACTTGCTCAACGCATCCCCAGGCATTGATATACTCTGCAATCGTACTCAACTGCTCAAGATATTCCTCTTCTGACATCGGGAACGATGCCTGTTCAAGAAACCGCCACATCACTTGAACAAAAAAGCGATCCTGAACCCTGCGGATTTGGACATCAAAGGATTGTCCCCACTTCCCAATGATGAGGCGGTGTAGATCCTCTCCTGTCATAATCGGCTCCACATATTGCTCAGTACATGTATCTATCCCTGAAAAGCGTAACACTTGTTTACGATTTAGCAGGATTTGCTCGTTATCCCCCTGTAGGGCTACCCCTTGGTGTCATAATATTTCTTGATGTTCTGCAAGTAGCCGCATAGTTTGTTATGACTAAGCGCCTTGCCTTGCCCTCCTTGGGACTAAGGGGATAGCAATCTCGTCTTAACGCTTATTTTTACGCAAAATTATGACTCAAGCTTCTGGAAATCCTGATGTGCCTGATCTAGGGCGACGTCAATTTATGAACCTCCTCACCTTTGGTGCGGCGGCGGGTACGGCGCTGGGTGCACTGTATCCAGTGGTGAAGTATTTCATTCCTCCGTCAAGCGGTGGTGCCGGTAGCGGTGTCTTGGCGAAGGATGCTCTTGGAAATGACATTGCTGCGGTTGACTTTTTAGCTGCAAATGCAGTGGGAGAGCGAGTCTTAGCGCAAGGTTTGAAAGGTGACCCAACCTACATCGTTGTTGAAAGTAGTGAGGCGATCGCCGACTACGGAATCAATGCAGTATGTACGCACCTCGGGTGTGTTGTTCCCTGGAATAATGCTGAAGGCAAGTTTATTTGCCCATGCCATGGTTCTCAATACAACAACGAAGGGAAAGTCGTTCGTGGTCCTGCTCCTCGCTCTTTGCCTCTTGTGCATGCAGGGGTAAACGATGCTGGCAAGATTGCCCTTACTCCTTGGACAGAGACCGACTTCCGCACTGGGGAAAATCCTTGGTGGTCATAACTCACCTTCATTCGTTCGTCATTGAGTTTTTAGTTCTTAAGATTCAGTTATAGTGTCATCCATGAAGTTCAACGCTTGGTCTACTCTGTTTACTCCTGTGCGCAGAGGCCTCTTGAATGCTTCTGCAATTGTGTTTGTTGCGCTCTCTGCATTTGCATTTAGCAACCTCATCTACTGCCAACCCGCAGCAGCCTATCCATTCTGGGCGCAGCAAAACTACGATTCTCCCCGCGAAGCCACTGGGCGAATTGTTTGTGCCAACTGTCACCTCGGGGCGATGCCCACCGAGATTGAAGTTCCTCAGTCTGTTTTGCCAGACACAGTCTTTAAGGCAATTGTTAAGGTTCCCTATGATCTAGATACTAAGCAAGTGTTAGCCGATGGGGAGAAGGGCGGCCTCAACGTCGGGGCTGTCTTAATGTTGCCCGAAGGCTTCAAATTAGCCCCTGAGGATCGTATTCCTGAAGAAATGAAGGAAGAAGTTGGGCCAAGTTATTTGTTCCAACCATATAGCGAAGAGCAGGACAATATTTTGTTGGTGGGGCCTCTTCCTGGTGAGCAGTATCAGGAAATTGTATTCCCTGTTCTTTCCCCTGATCCGTCAGCTGACAAGAGTGTGTCTTTTGGCAAGTACTCGATTCACGTTGGTGGCAACCGAGGCCGTGGCCAAGTTTATCCAACCGGCGAACAGAGCAATAACACTGTCTACAAGGCTTCTGTGGCAGGAGTTGTTGAAGCCATTGAGAAGAATTCTGATGGTAGCTATGCTGTGACGATTCAGTCTGCTGACGGAAAGTCTACCGTCGATACCGTCCCTGCTGGCCCTGAACTGATTGTTGCAAAGGGCGACGATGTTGACTCTGGTGCAGCATTGACCTCCAACCCGAACGTGGGTGGCTTTGGCCAACACGATACGGAAATTGTGCTCCAAAGCTCAGGCCGCATTACTGGCTTGATCGCCTTCGTCGCTGCTGCGATGCTCACTCAGATTATGCTGGTTCTGAAGAAGAAGCAGGTTGAGAAGGTTCAAGCTGCTGAAATGAGTCTCTAGTTTGATGGCTCGATGTTTCAATTGAAAAATTGATAAACAAATGGCGGGGGATGCAATAGTCTTGCATCCCCCGCCATTTGTTTGTAGTCAGGTCTGAATTATGATTATGAATCGTTAAGCAATATGCTTAATAAGCACTCCAGGCTTTTGTTGAATCGGCAACACATTGAGTGTGTCAGGTTGTGCGCAAAACTTTAGATCATCAAAGCATTCAAGACGCTGAAGTCGTTTTCCATGACTTGCTAAATACATGAGTTCAAGTAGGCGATCGCCCCATTGCTCATATAACGCTAAAGCACCCACGAGTTCATCATTGCCGACGATGTCATAGTGTTGGTTACCCTGGCGTTCTAGCTGATTTCTAAGACTATCGGCGATCGCCCCAGCACATACGGTATCTTCTAGCGCATAGGTTCCTTCCCATCCAGACCCCACCAACCAGACAGTTTCAGGACGAATCTCTAACAGATACTCAACCACAGCTCGTCGATTGACCAAGGCTGCTGTCAACACCTTGGTAGCTGTTTGAATTCTTTCTAAGCAACGAGTTCCATTCGTTGTGGTGATGAAGAGACGTTTTCCTTCAACCATCTTAGGAGTGCACTCTAAGGGTGAATTACCCAAATCGCAGCCATCGAGCTTCACACCGCCCCTTTCTCCAGCACGGATGCGCTTCTCCTTAGGAAGAGCCTCACTCACCTGCATTAAATCATCAATGTTGCTGAACGCTTGGACGGCTTCTGCACCATTGGCGATCGCCGCTGCAATGGTCGTGGTTGCACGCAAAACATCAATCGCAATGGCACAATCAGGCGATTGTATATTGGGAACTTCTTCAGGCGTGTGAAAAACAAATAACTTCACAGACTAAACCAAGTGAACAGTAAATAAGAACGTTCTTGTTTCAAGAACGTTCTTATTTTAAGGGGATGAGGCTGTTTCGATGCATTAATTCGATGCATTAATTTGAATAGGTAGGCTTCAAAGATGCACTCGTCCGTAGACCAAGATACAGTTCCCCCACTGCCGGGTCTGCTAATAAATCGCTCCCTTTGCCTTCAATACGATCACAACCTGTCTCCAGCACATAGCCACGATGGGCGATCGCCAGCGCTTTACGAGCATTTTGTTCAACCAACATGATGGCTGTTCCTGCACGATTAATGCGTTGAATGTTTTCTAATGTAGCGGTCACTAACAGAGGGGACAATGCAGCCGACGGCTCATCTAGAATCAGCAAATCAGGATTCAACATAAGGGCTCGCCCCATCGCCAGCATTTGCCGTTCCCCCCCAGAGAGAGTTCCAGCCTGCTGATGCTGACGCGTAGCGAGCACCGGAAACATTTCAAAAACACGGTTTTTAAGCGGTGTCACCGAATTTCTCGCAGTGAATGCTCCCATGTCTAAGTTTTCATCCACGGTCAAAGACGAAAACACGTTCGTTAGTTGAGGGACGTAGCACATCCCCTTCTGAACAATGTGATTTGACTTTAGCCCGACAATGCTTTCATTCTTGAATTGAATGTCGCCATTGTGGGGTGTCAGCAACCCGAAAATCGCTTTAGCAAGCGTTGATTTTCCTGCACCATTTGGTCCAATGACGGTAACGAGTTCCCCTGGATAAATCTTGAAGTTGATTCCCTGCAAAATATCCAGGCCATCAACATAGCCTGCATACACATTACTCACGCAAAGTATGGGTTCAGAATTGGCCATATTGAATTGCTCATATTCTCTCGCATCACGTCACTCAGGAAAGAAGTCACCTCAAGCAGGAGTCTGTTGCACACCAGGCCGTTCTTCAGGGAGAATAGCCCCTTCTACTGGACACACTTGGAGGCAAATCCCGCAATCAATACAGGTCGCAAAATCAATCCAATACCAGTCGGTTCCTTTTGTGTTTTTCCCTGGACCATCATGAATACAGGCAACAGGGCAAGCATCGACGCAGTCTGCAACGCCTTCACAGATGTTGGTAACGATTGTATGTGGCACTGAGTCTCTATCCCTTACTCACAACTAATACTGGAAAATCAGATACTGGAAAATCAGATAAGTAGCTAGCCATAATTAAACGTACCCTTCCAGATTCTGTGTCGCTCGCTGAGCGGGCGACACAGAATCTGGATTTTTGATTTTAATATGTCTAAGTACTGACTGGAAAATCAGATCATTCTTAAATAGTAACGATACTAGGATGAACAGGCTTCGTCCACCTTAGTATTGTCAGCCGTTGAGTGCTATCAAAAATGACGGAAACTCCCTTGTTTCCTGATATACATGACTTGGCAAACGTCTCAAAATGAAAACTAAGAAACCAGGGTTTGAGGCGCGCGTTGCGCGCCCCAAACCCTGGTTCCTCTATAAATTTTACCAAGTCGTGTATGTAGAGTAGTTTGTGAGCAGCCATAAACTCAACTCATCTCGGCATTTTACATAGTTTGAGCCTATAGCGCTCCGCGCGGCTTTCCACAAAAATATATGTCCTAACCTACGTGCGGACTGCTATATTAGCAGGCTCATCACTTAAGTCGAAAAGACTGTAACGGAATTATTAGGATGCTCCTCGCCCCATCATTCCGCTTTAAAATACAAGCCTATTGGCAGTGGCTAACTATCAGCAGACTAACTATCAGCAGTCAAACTATCAGCGGTCAAGCTAGCCGGAACCCATGTTAAGAAACAGCGATCGCCTTGCTGTGTTGTGATTTCAGCTCCTAAGCGACGATAAAACCTAAGTCCGTGGACATTTCGGGCATCAGCAGTCCATCCAAGATGGGTACAGTCATGGGTCTTGGCAATGTGAGCCAAATGCTGCATTAACTCAGCTCCAACTCCTTGGCCTCGGGCATTGGCGTTAACGAAAAGATCGTCAAGCCAAATATTGGGTTGTCCTGCAAAAGATGAATATCTAAAGCCATAAACAGCGAAACCAACGTCTAGGCCTGAGAGGCCAGCGAATAGCACATAGGAATAAGGGAGTGTGCCAAATAGAGTTTGGTATAACTTCTCCTCTGTAACGTGCAGTACTCCAGAAAATGCACCGATGCGGCGATCAAATTCTGACTTCTTGTTGATGAATGTAAGAATGAGTGGGACATCATCAGGAATAGCATTTCTAATCGTTATTTCCATCATGGTTAAGTAGATGGCCATAATTAAACGTAAGACTTCTAAGCATTCTAGAAAGACTTTGCTTTGTCATCGTCGGCTTGCATTTTAAGGTGGAATTCTTCCCAGCTTAAGTTATAAGCTTCATCGTCACTAGAACTCAGCGAGTGGACGAGTGGAAGCCTGCAAAATGGGCAGTTCAACCACAAATTCTGTTCCTTTTCTCGGTGTTGAGTAGAAGTAGAGCTTACCGCCATGAGTCTTGGTAATGATTTGATAGCTAATAGATAAACCGATTCCTGTTCCTTTGCCAATCGGTTTCGTTGTAAAGAATGGATCAAAAATGCGCGATCGCACATCCTCTGCTATTCCTGGCCCATTGTCAGCAATATGAATGGCAATTCGTTCTCCCTGAATAGGCTCTGTCCACATATGGATTTCCTTCGTATCGGCTGAGTCACCCTCTAACGCATCAATCGCATTGACCAACAGATTCATGAATACTTGATTGATTTGCCCAGGGTGACATTCGATAAACGGAATATCGCCATAGTTTCGCACAAGCGAAATTTCCTGTGGTGCATGAGGCTTCTTAAGCCGATGTTGCAGAATTAGCACCGTGTCTTCAAGATTTTGATGGATGTCAGCCTGTTTGAAACCAGCTTCATCCGAGTGAGAGAAATTGCGCAGAGATAAAACAATATCGCGAATTCGTTCACTACCGCGTTGAGCTGACTCCACAACATCTTGAATGTCAATAGAGAGAAACTCTAAGTCAATTCCCTTCAGCTGATCTGTCAGTTCTTGTGGGGGATTCGGATAATACTGCTGATACGCGTTAATGATCCTGAGCAGTTCTTGAGCATAGCTATCGAAGTATGCAAGATTGCCATGGATGAAATTAATCGGATTGTTAATCTCATGGGCGACCCCCGCAACAAGATGCCCTAGCGCTGACATTTTTTCAGTTTGAATCAATTGGGATTGAGTTTGTTGGAGGAGCTGAAGTTGACGTTTGAGTTCAAGCTGAGATATTGCTTGGCGTCCAAGAATACGTAGTGACTCCAGTTGATGAGTGCTAAGAGTCCGGGGAACACTATCAATCACACACAACGTGCCTAGGGCGTAACCATCGGGAGTGACAAGAGGGACTCCGGCATAAAACCGGATATTTGGGTCTGAAGTGACGAGGGGATTGGTTGCAAATCGCTCATCTTCGAGTGCATTCGAAACCACGAATAGATCATCTGGTTGACAAATGGCATGGGCACAAAAGGCAAGTTCTCTGGGTGTCTCGCAAGCGTCTATCCCAATCCTTGACTTAAACCACTGCCGATGGTGGTCAATTAAACTCACTAACGCAATAGGCGTGCCGCAAATAGATGACGCTAATTGTGTTAAATCATCAAAGGAATTTTCTTCGGACGTATCTAAGATGTTGTAGCGCTGTAGTGATTGAAGGCGCTCTGCCTCGTTGATTGGGATGGGTGGAGTGTTCATCTTCGGTTGGTCGATGAAATTTGGCAGGCAGCGTATATCATGCATAGACTTTTAGCGATGACAAGCTAACAATGTAACGTATGGCAGCGTGTCAGTTCATTCAGTAGAGTGAGCTGCCAGCACTTAGATACGTGAGAATTGAAACTGTGTTTGACCAGTTTGGGCAGAATGCACACCACTATTAATTTGAGGACAGGCTAAACCAAAATAGGTTCTGAAATCTATGCTAGATAAATCTCATGGGCCGTTCGCACCTCAGTTACCATGGCTAAGATTTCATCCGTATCATTATGCAATACCTTGAACTCTAAGGTATTGCATCGGTTCATTACCTTGTATTGCGCCTGTATACACGGTAGCCTATCTTGTCACAACAACATCTAAGTTAGAGCGTAGCAAGATACACCTAATTCTTTTTCGAAGAGTCGGTAAACTTGTATGTTGCGTAGATATTGACGCGTGTTAGATGATGATTCAATCTCTGAGGGTGTCCTAGAAAATATCCTTGAGGTGCCGATATTTAGAGGATGCATTGATGTTTTTGGATTGAGTCAAAAAGCTAACTCAGTACTACTTAGAGACTATAACGTAAACGGAGAAAAATATAACGGGGTTGAAATACAAACTCCATGTACAAATCCTGCAACAAGCAAAATCGAATCGGTAAGGGATCTGCAAATCAAAAAGATACCCAAGAGAGGGGTGGGGGGGGGGGGGCGGCCCCCCCCCCGGGGGGTGGGGGGGGGGCCTGTTTATCTGGGCGTGGGGGGGGGTCGGGTGATCAGGGGTTAAGGGTGGGAAG
>JBCCWF010000197.1:0-11108 GCA_039194035.1 Cyanobacteria bacterium P01_E01_bin.6
ATTAAAGAATCCATCGCTCCTCCGAAAACAACCTAGTAATGAGAGTTTGTCATGCTTGCGTCATAATTCTACCTGATTGACTACACCGTTGAAACGTTCTTTTATTCCAAGCCACACGGCTTGTCAAGCAGCGGGATGCCACACCGCATCGTTTCATCACTCCTGTTCGATTCGCAACCACAGATTAACGATTCGCAAGATATCCATGGATCGCAGGCTATGATAACTCGGTACCAGTTAAGGCGATTTAGGCGGTTTATAAGGATATGGCAACATGGCAATGTATTAAAGGATGCGGGGCGTGTTGTTATCTAGACCCGTTAGAGCGCCCAGAATTGAACGAATATCTGACTCCAAGCGAACTTGAAACTTACTTGTCTCTTGTGGGCGAAGACGGATGGTGTCAACAGTTTGATCAGGTCACACGAGAATGCCGCATTTACGAGAAGCGTCCTCGGTTTTGCCGTGTTGAGCCTGAGGTATTCAAAGACCTGTATGGAGTGGAACCAGAAGAACTCAATGATTTTGCTATTTCCTGCTGCCAGGTGCAAATTGATGCAACCTATGGCGATCGCAGTCTTGAACGATTGCGCTTTGACCATGCTATCGAGGTTTAACCCCGCTGAAAAATATGGTTAATCTGATAGATGGTCGTGACACGGCAATCCACGAAGCTCTTCACGTCGATACGTCCATCGCTTGCTATGCAAACTTCTACAGTTTTTCAACCATAAGGAGCCAGGCATCGTGAAGGATATGCCACAGCCAATGGAAATACGACTCTTTTTTTCAACATTTATCACCATATTTGTTGCAGAAATTGGAGATAAAACTCAAGTCACAACGCTACTCATGAGTGCAGAATCTCAAGCTCCATGGATTGTCTTTGGCGGCGCAGGAGCAGCCCTCATATTGACATCCTTAATTGGAGTGCTGTTGGGTCGATGGCTGGCTAACAGGGTTTCGGTAGCAACCCTTGAAACAGCAACGGGTGTTATTTTGACGGTCATTGCTGTTTTGCTTCTGTGGGATGTTGTGCATATATGATGGTGCCGTTAGACCCTACGGAGCTAACCGGACTGTATGAGATCTAGACTCAGTGAACCCGTCGGTTAAAGAAAATGGATTGAGATTTTAATGGATTGGAATTTACTTTCACTTAGCTTTGTCACGGTCTTTATCTCTGAGCTGGGAGATAAGAGTCAGCTTGCGGCGATCGCCCTAAGCAGTAATACCAAATCTCTTCGAGCAGTCTTTCTAGGAACAGCTTGTGCGTTATTGTTCGCTAGCTTCTTGGGAGTATGGGTTGGAGAAGCCACATCACAACTACTACCGATTCGATGGGTCAAGGCGATCGCAGCTATCGGATTCGCTCTCATGGCAGTTCGTCTGCTGTGGCCCAGCAGCGCATCACCAGGAGAATCAGACAACTAGTACTCTGTCATATTGATGATTTCTGCCAAACGTTTGAGCAGAGTTGGCAAAGTCTGCCACAATCGCCGTGTTTATCAACACACACGACTTGGCGGCACAGCGTAAAACATCAAACATCAGTGGATTGGTTTTATGGATCCACATGACAGACGCTAGTGGAGGCCATATCTCCTCTACATGACTCAGTACCTAAACGTCATTTAAACCAAAAACCCAAATCCTGTGTCGCCCACTGAGCAGGCGACACAGGATTTGGAAAGTTACGTTTAATTATGGATAGCTACTTAAATAAATTGATAGTCTTGCGTTGTTTTGAGTTGCCAACCCGCTTTGTCGTCGCCCAACACTAAGACTTTTTCGTGATATTCCAAGAGGCTGGGTCTATGACCGACGCTAACATAGGTCACTTCCATATCTTTCATCAGCTCATAGAGTTCACGCTCATTTGTAACATCCAGGGCGCTGGTTGCCTCATCAAGCATGGCATATCGTGGTTGACTGAGTAGAATACGAGCAAACGCAAGCCGTTGTTGTTCACCGAGGGATAAAACCGTCGGCCAATCCAACTCAACAGTCAGGCCGCCAACACGTTCTGGAAGGCTAGCAAGATTCACTTTTGTCAACACGTCGTAAATGTCTTCATCACTCACGGTGGCGCGGATATTGGGGTAAACGACTTGTTCTCGGAGAGTGCCCAACAGCATGTATGGACGCTGGGGCAAGAAAAGTATTTCAGAGACGTCAGGGCAGGTGATGGTGCCTTCTCCATTTGTCCATAGTCCGGCGATCGCCCGCATCAATGAACTTTTACCACACCCACTTGGACCAACAATCAGCAGTTGCTCTCCCGATTGCATTTCAAATGATAGGTTTTCAATCAGCTTCTGTTCATTATTGGGAGTAAAGAGGGTGAGGTTTTGAGATCCAATGTGTTGGGAAATAGTTGATTGGATCCGTTGGCGATGCGCATTTTCTGGAGAATCTAATGGGTTTTGTAGACGCTCATAGAATGATCCCAATCGATTGATGCTAGCAGCAAAGCTAGAAATGTCGTTGATTTGATTCGTGACAATAGAAAGAGCGCCAAGCACTTGGCTAAAAGCTAGGTATGCTTGTCCAATAGTGCCAAAATCTGTTTCTCCAGCAAAGTATAAAGGAGCAACAATTAAATATGGAACGATACGAGTAAAGTAGTTATATCCATATCGAAATAAATCAATAATAGATTGCCAAATAATTAAAAGATCAAAATTTTGAATTGCTTTACTTAATCGTTCAAGAACTTGTTGTTGCTCAAGTCCCTCTCCTCGATAAAATGCAATTGACTCAGCATTGTCTCGAACATGAACCATTCCATAACGGAAATTGGCTTCTAGTCGAAGTTGATCATAGTTAATTTTGATCAGCCTCTGTCCGGCAATGACAGCAACAGCTGTACCAAAAGTTGCATAAATCAGTAGACCAACGGTTAGGGATTTTGAAATGCTATAAAGAACAGCAGAAAACGAAATGAGCGTCAGAATAGAGTCTAAAATATCAAGAAGAAACTCTAGTGTTATTTTAGTAAATGACTTAATATCTTCGGTGATTCGTTGATCAGGATTATCAATTTCCGTATTAGCTGCATTCGAATCAAGCTCATAATATGCTCGATTTGCGAAATAACGATTGAAGAAAAATTTGGTTAACCAATCACGCCAAAATAGACCTAACTTTAAGCGAGTATATCGATATAAAACAATGATTGGGATTGCAAGAATAATGATCCCAGCATAGATAAAGAGAAATTGCCAAAACTCAGGTTCATTTTTTTGATTAAGGGCATTGTCTACAACCCTAAAAACATAACTGATACTCACATTCATACCATTGACAACAAATGATAAAAAGATGAGTAACCACAACAAGCTCCATTGTCTCAAACGAGGCTGAAGCTTTTTGCGGAGAATAAAGAGAATAAAGCCGCAACTGATCAGGATCCCTAACGTTGTTGGAAATGCAGGCGATCCTACGAGATTATCGATACGCTGAACAAGTGGTGCAGCTAGAGTGGTGAAAAATTCAGGGAAAATGAGTTGCCCTGCTTTCGTCAAGCCAACGACCAAGAAGAACGCAATACTGACAACAAGTAAGAGAACAACAAGCAGTAACCCGAGAAAAGTTTGAGTACCCTGACGTTCTGTAGGATAAAAATAGGGTTGAGCAATTTCAATAAAGCGATTCCATAGTTGTTTATCAAACCGGAATCGAGTATCAGGAGTTTCTGATGCGTTCATATGGACTTAGTCAACTACTGGCCTAACGTTTCTGAAATAAGTACCTGGGCGTCATTAAAACCAAAACCTCAAATCCTGTGTCGCTCGCTACGCCGACGGCACAGAATTTCGCAGGTTACGTTTAATTATGGCTAACTACTTAACAAAGCTGTTAGATGTTCTTGGGAGTCCACATTGCAACAAGATTTCGTGCAAATGTATGCATTTCTTTCCAGGAACGTTGGACATAGGATGTAGAAAATTTTTCAACGTGTTTTGCCTGACATCCGTAAGAAAGCACAAACCCCTCAATGAGAAAGCTGATTTTTCCGTCAAGAATCTCCAACTTTACTCATGGAGGGGTTTTATAGCCGTAGACACATGAATTAAGAAACGAAATTTTATTGAGGTGCGAAGCACTTCAGTAAAATTTCCCTCATCAATGTGACTGTAGCCGTATATCAGCTAACTGTCTTGTCTTAAGCTCAAGTTGTTATGGTTAGAGCGAGGGCAACTCAGCATTGAACGTTCTATACTATGCATCATTGAGGGCTGCAATACCAGGAAGAACCTTGCCTTCTAGCAGCTCAAGGCTTGCGCCACCACCAGTCGAAATATGGCTCATCTTTTCAGCAACACCAACTTTCTCCACTGCTGCAACAGAATCCCCACCACCAATGATCGTGGTTGCCCCTGTTGGAGTGAGTTCAGCAAGCGTATGAGCGATCGCCTCAGTACCAGCTGCAAATTTGTCGAACTCGAATACACCCATTGGACCATTCCAGATGACAGTCTTACACTCTTTCAGAGCCTCTTGGAAGACTTTGACAGAATCTGGACCAATATCTAAGCCCATCCAACCATCAGGAATGTTCTCGACGCTGACGGTCTGAGCATTGGCATCGGGCGCAAAGTTATCTGCAACAACAACATCTGTCGGTAGAAGTAGATCAACACCTTTTTCTTTGGCTTTTGCTTCAAGCGTCTTTGCCAACTCTAGCTTGTCTTCCTCAACCAATGACTTTCCAACATTGAGTCCACGCGCTTTATAGAAGGTGAAGATCATTCCGCCACCAATTAGAAGCTTGTCTGCTTTATCGAGCAGTGTTTCAATCACGCCAATTTTACTCGATACCTTTGAACCACCGATAATTGCGGCGAGAGGGCGCTTGGGTTCTTCAATAGCACCCTTGAGATACTCGAGTTCCTTTTCGATTAAGAGACCTGCAACAGAAGGGCTGAGATACTTGGTCACTCCCTCCGTCGATGCATGCGCACGGTGAGCGGTTCCGAATGCATCGTTAACATACACATCAGCAACAGATGCGAGTTTCTTGGCAAATTCAGGATCGTTTTTTTCTTCCTCTGCATAAAATCGTACGTTCTCTAACAAGACAACGTCGCCATCCTGCATCGCCCCGACAACGCTAGCAACATCATCACCAATGCAATCATCACACTTGGTGACAGGCTTACCCAACAATTCAGACAGACGCTCAGAAACAGGGGTGAGACGCATGGCATCATTCACTTTGCCTTTTGGCCGACCCATATGGCTGCTCAGAATGACCTTGGCACCCTTGGAAATCAAGTCTTGAATCGTAGGAATGGATGCGCGGATGCGTGTATCGTCACTGATCCCGCCTTGATCGTTGAGTGGCACGTTCAAATCAGCTCGTACAAATACTCGCTTACCCGATAGATCTGACGCAGTTAAATTGGCTAGAGTTTTCTTTGACACAGTGAACCCCCCTAATGAGTCTATTTACCTATTGATATGTCTTTATGGTTATTGTCTAACAAAATGTCACCTGGAGCCAATCGGGATCACGTGAAGCGACAGAGTTTTCTTGTCCTGGACGAGTGAACGACCCTGGCGTTGATATTGATTGCTGCGAACATCTTTCGTTTTGAGGGTTTGTATTTCTAAGGCGAGATTATGGGGCACTGCGCACCCCATAATCTCCTTAAATTCTTCCCGGTTTGAGGTATGAGCCGTTTCGAGAGTGACGTGTTGTATTTAATTTCAATTCGTTACTGGTTGTTTGGTTCATCCAGATATAGGGGAAAATAGCGGATGCGTAACCTAGTGGAACCCTGGCATGTTCAAGACTGTGTTATTCCCAATTGACCAAACGCGCGAGTCTCGCCATGCAGCAGAAATTGTGGTGAGTCTCTTGAATAGCTATGAGGGAAAGCTCATTATTCTCTCTGTCGTAGAGCCACCGGATTCAGAGTCTTCGCAGGATCCGGAGATGTCGTCACCGGAGGCGATCGCCAAACTACTCGATACAGCGAAGACACTGTTCAATGATCAGGGCATTGATGCTGAAACCATGGAAAAACAGGGCAATCCTGCCTTTGTCATTTGCGATGTGGCAGATGAACTAGATGTGGATTTAATTGTTATGGGCAGCCGAGGATCAGATTTGACGAATGTGGACTCAGCCGAAGGGGTCAGTAACCGCGTGATTAATTTGTCGCCTTGTCCTGTGCTGGTTGTGCCATAGCCGATGGGCATTCTTTAGTTAAGTGCTAGACATCAGTAAACGTAACCTTCCAAATCCTGTGCTGCCCGCTGCGCAGGCGGCACAGGATTTGGGGTTTTAGTTTTAATGTCGTCCAGGTACTGAACAGGTGCAACAATCCACACTTTAAAATGTCGGCGCTGGTAAATTTACAATGGGACGAGCTGGAAAAGGTGTTCGCCTTCTTGCACTGCGACGTAGAGTCAATGCTGTCCAAGCGTTTGTTGTGGCGGGAGTCCTGATATTCGCGCCAATTGGGATAATGCTGTTTTTGAGCGCCTTATCACTACCAACAACATTGCCGCTGTATGTTTATGTTTTGTTTCCCCTCCTAGGACTATCGACCATTCCGAGAGGACTGTACCTCTGGAAACGTGCGAACCACGCTGACCAGGGTGCTGCTGGAGAAGAAGCAATCGAGAAACTATTGATGCCGTTGAAACGTCGAGGATGGCATCTTGAATACGGCATTCGACATCGCGCAGTGGGTGATGTCGATGTGTTTCTCATCTCTCCAAACAGAAAAGCATTTACCCTGGATGTCAAATCACACCGAGGATGTGTGGTGTCCGATGGAGAAAAGCTATACCGCTTACGAGGAAAAACGAAGTCCGCATTTGAGAAAGATTTTTTGGCTCAAGCGAAAAAGCAAGCCATCACAATGAAACAGTACAAAAAATTGGAATTTGTGAGCCCTTGCATCGTTTTTTCTGCTGCGCAAGTTCATCTGCAAAAAAGAAAGGTGAACGGGGTTTATGTGATGGATAAAACAACGTTAGTCTCTTCTTTACAGAAGTTAGGATAGGATGTTAAGGCTCATTTTTTGGTATGAGTTCAGACATGTCATCCCCAGCAATTCAGTGGTATCCAGGACATATTGCAAAAGCTGAACGGCAGCTCCAAGAACAGCTCAAGCGGGTTGATGTGGTGCTAGAAGTTCGTGATGCGCGCATTCCTCTCGCGACACATCATCCTTTGGTTAAAGGGTGGATTGGAGATAAAGATCGAGTCCTGGTGTTGAACCGGATGGATATGATCTCGTCGGATGTTCGCCAAGGGTGGGACGAGTGGTTTCGTGCTCGGGGAGATGTGCCTTTTTTCACAGACGCCAAGCAGGGAAAAGGTGTGGGAGGCCTTGTGCAACGAGCAAAAGCAGCGGGCTTTTCGGTTAATCAGCGACGGGGCGATCGCGGGATGCTGCCTCGGCCCGTACGAGCAGTTGTGATGGGATTTCCAAATGTTGGGAAATCGGCATTGATTAATCGTCTGTTGAATAAAAAGGTGGTTGAAAGTGCTCGTCGTCCTGGTGTAACACGTCAACTTCGATGGGTTCGCATTTCCAAAGAATTAGAACTGCTGGATGCACCGGGTGTGTTGCCATCGCAGCTTGATGATCAGGATGCAGCATTGAAGCTTGCCATTTGCGACGATATTGGAGAAGCAGCATACGACAATCAGCGGGTGGCAGCGGCATTTATTGATATCTTGAAACACCTGTATGATGAACGCCCAAACTTGTGTCCAGCAAGTCTGTTGGAAGATCGATATAAGCTCGATTTGACGACGATGACAGGTGAAAGTTACTTAGTGATGTTGGCCCAAGAAAAGTATCAAAATGATGCAGAACGGGCAGCTCGGCAGCTTTTAAATGACTACCGAAAAGGGATTTTAGGAATGCTCCCCCTTGAAGTCCCACCGTTTGATTCCGTTTGATTCAGCATGTCCTCTGTTGTTGCACAAACTGTTCAGGTTGGTGGCTATCGATTTCATGTCCGTCGTTGGCAGGAGAGCACAGAGACCTGTCGAGGCGGCGTTAGTGAACAGGTTTGTCTGCAAAAGCCTGTGCTTTGGCTTCATGGCTTCATGGGTAGTGGAAACGATTGGGATGCGGTGATCAACCAATGCAGCGATCGCCCTCGCTATCTGGCGCTGGATCTGCCAGGTCATGGCAAGACTGAGGTGATTGGCGGCGATGAGTCATATCACATGGCTCCTGTGGCTGAGGGAATTATCCAGTTACTGGATCGCTGGGAGATAGAGTCTTGTCATTTGGTGGGATATTCCATGGGAGGTCGGCTAGCGCTCTACTTAGCGCTCCAGTACCCGACTCGATTTTGCCGCGTAGTGATTGAGTCTGCGTCGCCCGGCTTGAAGACCACCGCAGAACGGCAGTCTCGCCGTGAGTGGGATGAGGCGATCGCCCACGACATCGAATCTACCGACTTCAGGGCTTTTTTGAATCGATGGTATCAGCAACCGTTATTTGCATCCCTGAGTCAGCATCCCTGTTTTCCTGACCTGTTGGAACGACGATTGCAGAATAGCCCAGACTTATTGGGGCGATCGCTCCGCTACATGGGGAGTGGGCAGCAACCCTCTTTGTGGGATGCGCTGAATGAGAATGCCACACCCATACTGCTTGTCGTCGGGGAGCATGACTCCAAATATCGACGCATTGCGAGTGAAATTGGCGAGCGCCATCAACATTGCCAATGCGTTGTGATTCCTAATTGCGGACATACCGTTCATCTAGAACAGGCCAAACAGTTTATCAATCACGTGCAGAGGTTCTTTGACGAATTGCCGTTTGAATATTTGAATACCGAATGTGGGGATTAGATGACCCACGTTAAGCATTAGCACTATCTTCGACAGGCTTGTTCCACAAATGTTTTGATGATGGGGGCGATCGCTTGATCGATTTGGTTCGCTGCCGTGATAGCGTCTTGCTTACTGAGCATCCAAGGCTTAGCAGGGTAAATAGACGGCACCACATCGACGGTTGCATTAGGAGCTTGTGCGTAAGCTTGTGCGATCGCAATGACGTCAGGCGAATCGTCCGCCGATTGAAGGATGAGGGTTGGATGCCGAAGTTCGAATACTCTGTCTTGGAGGTATTCGCTATGTAGCTCCGAACGGCGCCGCTTAAATAGCAACTGACATGCAGCAGGAGATTGCCGCAGCATGCGGCGCAGTCGAATCGTTGCTTGGGGCGATCGCCCTCCTCCCAAAAGGGTCGCCACTCCCGCTCGTAATCGTAAAAACCAGCCAACTAAAGGAATCGGGCTAGACAACAATGACCATCCTCGCCAACGTCCTTGTAGCTTATCCGTTGCAATACCTTCAGGGGCAGCCAGCACAAGGCCCGACACAGCATTTGGATGAGTTAACGCATAGGTTGCGGCAACCCATGCGCCCAGACCATAACCAACAAGAACACACTGTTTGATGCGCAAGAGCTTGAGATAGTCTTCTAGGCAGTCCACTTCAAGCTGAATGGAGTAGTGCTTTTTGCGTCGTTCAGATTCACCAAATCCAATCAAATCAGGGGCAACGCATTGATACTCTTGTCCAAGAGCTTGAATAATGTCTATCCATTGTTCTCCCGTGTTCCAGGCACCATGTAAAAAGACCAGTGCTGATCCTTGGCCAATTTCACGCCAAAACACATGCCCTTGTGGGAGTTGAACACGATTATTTCGAACAGGTAAGGTCATCCCCAACTGCAACCAGTGTCTTTGATCAAATCTACTGGATTAAGACTCAAAATTGAATCGGTATCTTTTGGAATCCCAATCCCCGTTCGCACAGGATGCTTACCAGTCAGCAACACATCAATTCAGCATATCAGTGAAAACGTAGACATTCTGCGGGAGTGCTTTGAGTTCTCAAAAAATGTTTTATGTCTGTTGTGGTGAGCGACATGACTTGGCAAACTATCAACATTGCCACGAAGACATCAGGGCTTGGAGCGTGCGTGGCGCGCTCCAAGCCCTGTTTATTCCGTACTGGTTCCTCTATAAATGTTGCCAAGTCGTGTTAGCGCAACGATCCGCAAAAATCCTGCCTGAAAATACAAGCCCGTTTGAAAGGTGAGGTAGTCACGTTCTTGATGAACATCGTCAGCACACCATAAACAGTTTGCCCTAGGCCCAAACATTCGTGACCTGCTGTAGGGTGACGATAGCAAACCCTCTACTCATGAACAATGACTTACATTCTGACCAATGATGATGGAATTGATGCACCTGGCCTTGCTGCACTCCGTGATGCTGTTGTCCATTATGGAATTCAAGATAGTGTCGTAGTTGCACCCAATTCTCAGCTGTCGGGATGCAGTCACCAATTGACTCGTGGCCGCTCAATCATGATTGAGCGGCGTCATGATCGGGCGATCGCCATTGGAGGCACCCCTGCAGACTGTACTCGTGTAGCGATTAGCCATCTTCATCCTGATACTCGTTGGGTCTTATCAGGTATCAATGCCGGGGGCAATTTAGGATCCGATGTCTATGTATCGGGCACGGTTGCGGCTGTGCGCGAAGCCGCCCTCCATCGAATTCCAGGCATTGCATTTTCTCAGTACATCAAGCGCGGGCGTGACATTGATTGGGCGATCGCGACGCAACTTGTCCTCCAAGTGCTCCAGCGCTTATTAGATGAACCCTGGAAAGAAGGTATTTTTTGGAATGTAAACCTCCCTCACCTCTCTCCAGATGATCCCGAACCATCGATGATGCTTTGCGATTTATGCACCCAACCGCTACCTCTTAACCATGAATCGGATGGGTCATTTATTCGCTATGGAGGCGACTACCACTTACGTCCCCGAGATTCAGGGGCTGATGTGGAGGTTTGTTTCTCGGGTAACATTGCAGTGACTCAATTGCGTTTGTGGTAAGTAGCTAGCCATAATTAAACCAGTCACCACAATGCATACACTCTTACCTGGTCATCTTTTCAAGGCGTCTTTAGACCTCTTGCAATATTCATTCCATCATGTGCTTTGGACATATTCTCGTGCCTTAGCCAGCCAGCGACAGCTCATAGTTGTAGATTGCGGCAATCAAGTTTCCTCGTAGATTGTAGCGACAACGACGGTTACGATAGC
>JBCCWF010000198.1:0-11076 GCA_039194035.1 Cyanobacteria bacterium P01_E01_bin.6
CCGACTTCACAAAACTGAATAAGTGAAACATTTAACTAAGTAAGCTTTAAATTAAAAAAATTAAAAGATTGATTTATGGGCGTATTGGAAAATTTTTAAGGTGATCGCACTGATAATCATGAACTGAAGGGAGAATAATATTGTCGAGAACATTTAATATCGCAATTTTGGGAGCCACAGGGGCTGTTGGGACTGAACTTCTGAGTCTCCTAGAGGAACGGCAGTTTCCTGTTGGAACTCTCAAGCTATTGTCATCACAACGGTCAGCAGGGCAGGTTCTGACCTATCGTGGCGAGTCGGTTGTCGTTGAAGCAGTGAGCGATCGCTCCTTTGATGGTATCGATGTCGTCTTGGCATCTGCGGGTGGTTCTGTTTCGAAGCAATGGGCCGATAACATTGTGGCTGCTGGAGCTGTCATGATAGATAACTCCAGTGCGTTCCGGATGGTTCCTCACGTACCACTGGTTATTCCTGAAATCAATCCTGATGCTGCTAAAAACCATCAAGGCATCATCGCAAATCCAAATTGCACGACAATTATTATGGCGATGGCCGTGTGGCCATTGCATCAACATCAGCCAGTGCGCCGTATTTTGGCTGCGACGTACCAATCGGCCAGTGGCGCTGGAGCGCGTGCGATGGAAGAGGTTAAGGCTCAGGCGCAAGATATATTAGACCAGAAAGAACCCTCAACGGATTCATTCCCTTACCCACTAGCGTTTAATCTCTTCCCGCATAATTCCGCTCTTGACGAGCATGGATATTGCGAAGAAGAGATGAAGATGGTCAATGAAACACGCAAAATTTTTGATTCACCCAATCTGAAAATCAAGGCAACTTGTATCCGAGTCCCCATATTGCGTGCTCATTCTGAGGCGGTCACTCTAGAATTCGATGAACCGTTTAGCCCAAATCAGGCTAAAGAGATTTTGTCCCATGCGCCTGGGGTTAAAGTTGTTGAGGATTGGGCAAAGAACTATTTTCCAATGCCAATTGACGCTAGTGGCAAGGATGATGTTTTAGCAGGCCGCATCCGTCGTGATATTTCAAACCCTTGTGGATTAGAGTTATGGCTATGTGGTGATCAAATTCGTAAAGGAGCAGCGCTGAATGCTGTTCAAATTGCGGAGCTTTTGGTTGACCAACAACTGATTGATCCGTCTAAACGAGAAGTTGTTCAAACCGCATAATTATTCAATCGTCAGATAAAACTTGACTGTGGACACATTCAGTCTCAGCGTTCATCGGCATTCATTGCTGAATTAAGTTGTTATTTGCGATCGCCTCGTACATTTGACTTAGTAGCTGCTTTGAAGCGATGATTTCAATCATTGCATTGCATATCAGCCCTGATTTAAGAAATTCTCGTTGAAAGGAGAAGTAGCAGTTTGACTAGTTTTGGACGCGTGCTAACGGCCATGATTACGCCATTCGACTCAGATGGTCAGGTGGATTATGCTGTTGCAGAAAAGCTTGCTCATCATTTAGTCGATCAGGGTACGGACACGCTGGTGCTTTGTGGCACGACAGGGGAGTCTCCTACGTTGACGTGGGATGAGGAATACAAGCTTTTTCAGGTTATTCAAAACAGTATTCAGGGGCGTGCAAAAATTGTCGCCGGAACCGGGTCGAATTCTACTCATGAAGCCATTGAAGCGACTAAAATGGTAAGTGGCTTGGGGTTAGACGGTGCCCTTCAAGTAGTGCCATACTATAATAAGCCAAGCCAACGTGGCTTATACCTGCATTTTGAGGCGATCGCCCGAGCGTGTCCTGATGTTCCTATCATCCTTTACAACGTTCCAGGGCGCACAAGCCAAAACCTAGAGGCAGAGACTGTTGCACGGTTGTCTGAAATTGACAACATTGTTGCAATCAAGGAGGCTAGTGGCAAACTTGACCAAGCAAGCAAAATTAGACGGTTGACCTCACCCGATTTTGCAATTTATTCTGGCGATGATTCACTAACATTGCCGATTCTTTCAATTGGGGGTTCTGGTGTTATCAGTGTTGCGAGTCATTTGGCTGGGTCGCCCCTTCAATCGATGATTCGGGCATATGAATCAGGCGACATTCACCAAGCTATGCGCATTCACCTTGATCTAATACCTCTATTCGATGCTCTTTTTTGTGAAACAAATCCGGTACCTGTGAAAGCTGCTCTAAGGCTCCAAGGCTGGTCTGTTGGTGAGACTCGTCTCCCATTGGCACCCATTTCTTCCTCTTCAGAACAGACTTTACGCGTCGTATTGAGTGAACTCAAGCTTTTAACCGACGAGTAACCAAACATCCTGAGTAACTTGAGAAGCAAGTGTTTCCCTTCCTTCTGATTGGTCTCATATTCGATCCTTGCTCACCTTCTCTTCCATAAGACAACTGAAATGATTGGATGCTTTTGATTGCTCCTATCTTGCCGGAACAACTATATCGGGTTCTCTATATTCTCTGTAAGGCCTTTCTTCTTGAACCAATCACTATCGGGGAAAGTGTCTACACCACGGAAGAACTCGATCCTTAAAGTCTCAGACAACTGAATAATTCGGAGCTAGAAGGGCAGACATTCAGAGATTCCCTTCACAAGCTCAATCCACTAGGACATTTCTAGGGCATTGTAATTCATGGGCTGTTGACGCTTGTGCTTTCCTCAGTCCTCAGTGTCCTTAGACATTCATGCATAATTACGAAGGATACATATGACCTCATCTGACTCATCAAACCTATTAAAAATCATTCCTCTTGGAGGGCTACATGAAATTGGTAAAAATACTTGCGTCTTCGAATTTGACGATGAAATCATCTTATTAGATGCTGGGCTTGCCTTTCCGACAGACGGCATGCATGGTGTCAACATTGTTTTACCTGATACGACGTATCTTCGAGAGAATCGCCACAAAATCAAAGGCATGATTGTCACCCATGGTCACGAAGACCATATCGGAGGCATTGCCTTTCACCTCAAGCAGTTTGATATTCCTGTAATTTACGGCCCGCGCCTTGCAATGGCACTCCTCGAAGGCAAGCTTGAAGAGGCTGGTGTGTCTGATCGAACAGAGCTTCGATCAGTTCGTCCCCGTGACATTGTGCGTATTGGCAAGTCTTTTTTGGTTGAATATATTCGTAACACTCACTCCATTGCAGATAGCTTCACAGTAGCTATTCACACGCCACTAGGTGTCGTTATTCACTCTGGTGATTTCAAGGTCGATCACACACCCGTGGATGGAGAGCACTTCGATTTCCAGAAATTGGCAGAATATGGTGAAAAAGGCGTGCTCTGTTTGATGAGCGATTCTACCAATGCTGAAGTTCCTGGTCATACCCCATCCGAACGATCGGTCTTTCCAAACTTAGATCGAGTCTTTGGTAATGCGGACGGACGACTATTGGTCACGACCTTTGCTTCGTCGGTACATCGGGTCAACATGATTCTTGAACTGGCTCAGAAGCATGGCAGGATGGTGGCCGTGGTCGGGCGTTCGATGCTGAATGTCATTGCTCATGCGCGTAATCTTGGCTATATCAAATGTCCAGATGACTTATTTGTGTCATTGAATGAGGCCAAGAAACTGTCTGATAAGCATGTGCTGATTCTCACGACAGGATCTCAGGGCGAACCCATGGCTGCAATGACACGGATTGCCAATAAAGGTCACCGTCAAATCAAAATTCAAGAGGGCGATACGGTTGTCTTCTCCGCTAATCCCATTCCAGGCAATACGATTGCAGTGGTTAACACCATCGATAAATTGATGATGCAGGGAGCCAAAGTTATCTATGGCAAGGGAGAAGGACTCCATGTTTCAGGCCATGGTGCCCAAGAAGACCAAAAGCTCATGTTGGCGATGACTCGACCCAAGTTTTTCTTGCCCGTCCACGGTGAGCACCGAATGCTGGTTAAGCATTCAAAAACTGCTCAGAGTATGGGCATACCCGCCAAGAATATGGTGATTATCGACAATGGTGACATGATTGGGTTAACCAAAGACTCAATGAAAATCATCGGGAAAGTTCCATCCGGTGTTGAGTTAGTAGATTCGTCACGATCTGGAGTGGTTCATGATCGCATTTTGAAAGATCGTCAGCAATTGGCCGAAGATGGCATGGTTACCGTTGCAACCACGATTGGGTGGGATGGGCGCCTTGTAGCAAGCCCTGAAATTAATATCAGAGGCGTTGCTGCCGCTGTTAAGATGGAGCGAATTAAACGAACCATTGAGCGAACCATTGAAACAGTGTTGCGCGATCGCTGGTCAGAGTTCACACACACCTTTGAGAAAGGCGAGATAGACGTGGACTGGACAAAACTTCAAGCTCAAGTAGAGGGTGATATTCGCAGATCGCTAAGAGGTGACCTGAAGAGCAATCCCATGATTGTTTTAATGCTCCAGAAACCGTCTAAGCCAGCTTCGATTGCTGTCAATACCAAGCGCCAACGCTCTGCTGTTGCGTCGTAGTATCGTCTCCAATCCTAATGTTGGCAAGGTTCCCTAGATTATTCGCCAACATTAGGATTGAAACAGAAATCATGCATCAACGTCAGATAAGCTGACAGCATATGAAACAGGAGCAAAACTGTAAGCCTTTGACTCATTGTCAATCAATACGCTGGGATAAGCCTAGGTTACTTGTCATTTTCCATTGTTCATCCATGATTCAACGCATCACTCACGGGTTTCGGCAGATTGTCATTATTTCGACTATTGTGGTTGCTTGCTTCGTGAGTTGGGGCATGGATGAGCAACCTGCATATGCTCAAGATAGTAAGGTGAACTACACACTCACAGATTTGCAGTACCGGGACTTCGCTGGTGAAGACGTGTCGGGTACGTCTTTTGCCGCAGCTGAGATGCGTGGTGCTAACTTTGAAGGCGCAAACCTACAGGGCACAATTCTTACAAAAGGGTCATTCTTACAAGCCAATCTAGCCAATGCCGATTTGACTGAGGTGTTTGGCGATCGCGTCACGTTTAACGGAGCAAATTTGACCAATGCCATCTTCACAGATGCGCTCCTCCCAAGTGCTCGATTTCAGGATGCAGAGATTACAGGAGCTGATTTTTCAGGTGCGTTGATTGATCGCTATTGGGTGAGTCAACTTTGTGAGCGGGCAACGGGCGTAAATCCGATAACAGGTATTGCCACACGGGATAGTCTTGGTTGTCGGTAGTATTTACAATAGGCAACTCCACTGCCGGATGATGACACGTCAATGCTAAGTTAAAGTGCATGCTACATCATTAACCTGATGGACTTGAATGATGATTAGGCTTTGTGCATGACTCTGACAACACCCTGCGTGCATGCATCAGTGATAATGATCGACTTGGACGATGGTTAGGCAATAGGTTGAAACGCGATGGCAGATATTAGCGGTGCTTGGCTTGGGACGTATTGGGAAAACGGTAAACAAACTCGTTTTGAGGCAACTCTGATACAGGCTGGCAATAGTCTGTCTGGCCGAATTCTTGATGATGGGCCGTTGGGCGAAGCTCAAGTGACCGGTGATGTCACTGGGCGAAGCATCAGCTTTCGTAAGCAATACGTCTCAGCACAGCCTCATGCGATCGCCTACACCGGAACAATTTCTGAAACAGAAGACTTTATGTCCGGCACCTGGACAGCAGGTAAGAGTAGCTCAGGCCGTTGGGAAGCTCATCGCAACTCTGATAATTTGATGGAGCAACTCCGCGCACGGATGACAAGGCAGACATCCCTCGTCGGTGCCGCTGACTAGGCCCTCGTTTTGGAAAAAGTACAGGGGCGTTGTAAGAGCGATTGCTCGTCTTGCAACACCTTGATTAGAAACTGGGTTGAATTCTCACAAGATTCTCAGCTTATTTTCACATAAGAAAAACGACCTCCAGTAGGTTTGGAGTAGACGTAACAACAAAATCTTGTGATCGGTTTGTGTGTCCCGCTGCTGTCTTGCATTTGCTGATTGCGCCACCATCACATGGTTGATACGGTGTTCGCTACTTCAATGGCGTGGTTGCCCCTCGCCTCCGGCGGAGGGCAAACAAAATACACAAAATAGGTGAGTTTTAGCTCACCACTTGTCACGATTGAGGGTCCTGTGAAAACCATAACAACGTTCGCTCTCGGAAGTGGGACGGCGATCGCCATTGTTCTCAGTGGGTTGATTGTCCATGCAGGCGGATGGGGCAATTTCAAGTTGCGGTATTTTAGCCTCACACAAGTTCTATCTGACCAAACCCAAGAATTAGATGCTTTGCAAAAGCAAGGTGTTGATATAGAAAGTACTGCCCGAATTTCCTTAGATGACCTCCTGAATGGAGGCCCTCCCAAAGATGGCATTCCCAGTATCGATACACCTGAATTTGATGTTGCTGACACGACACCGTTTAACCGAGATGATACGGTGATTGGCATCGTCATCAATGGAGAGGCAAAGGCTTATCCCTATGGGATTATGAACTGGCACGAGATTGTCAACGATACGATTGGTGGAGTCAACGTTAGTGTCAGCTATTGTCCTTTATGCGATACGATTCTTGCCTTCAATCGAGGCAGCACAACATTTGGGGTGTCTGGCAAGCTCTACCAAAGTTGTTTGGTTATGTACGATCGCCAAAACGATACTCTTTATGCTCAACCCTGGGGGTTCGGCATCATTGGCCCCGCCGTCAATGAATCTGTTGAGCGAATACCGACCGTTAAAACAACTCTCGGTGCTTGGCTGGACCAACATCCTGATAGCAAAATTCTCTCGGTGAATACTGGACATCAACGAGACTATTTCCGATATCCTTACGGGACATACTACACCGATGATCAACTGATCTTCCCAGTGCGAAATAGATCCTCACTCGAAGGACATCCTAAAGACATTGTCACCTATGTATGGGAACCCGATACACAGACCCCACGCAATATCTTTTCGGGACATAGTGTGATGTTCAATCATGACGAGCTGGCATCAACTGGAGAACAGATGACTGAACTGGGCGATCGCCAAATCCGAGCACGGTGGGACACAGCTCTAAGTACAGTGATTGTGGAAGACGAGGACGGTGCCATCCTTCCTAGCTCCACTGCGTTTGCGTTTGTCTATCCTGCTTTTTTTGAGCCTTGAGTTGAGGTCTGTCTAGCGATCTGCCATGGGTTGGGTAGACAAGCTCCTTTTTAAGTAATAGTATAAATGTTCTTGTCGTCTAGGAGGATTTGGATTGACATGACATCATTGCTTAGTGCGACCGCCTTTCACCGCGCTCGACATTTTCTTGAGACCCAAGCACGCCCTCTGGAAGCCGCTCGGTTTCGATTTCATTTTGAAGGAGCACCTGCTGATCATGTCCTATCTGTCCTGGTGTCTTATCAACATTCAGATGGTGGCTTTGGCCATGCATTAGAACCTGATTTTCGCGCATCGACGAGTTCGATACTTTGCACATCAGTCGCGTTCCAGATTCTCCGAACAATCCATGCATCACCCAGCCTGGACATGGTGCAACGGGCGATCGCCTACTGCCTGACAACGCTGAATCTCAACAAAAATCACTGGCGCATCATTCCTCGCGCGATAAATGCCACCTATCCTCATGCTCCTTGGTGGAGTCAATCAGCAGAAGACGACCGATTTGAAGCTTTTTCGCTGAACCCCACGGCAGAAATGTTGGGGTATTTATACGATTATCGTGCTCAGATTCCCTCCGACATCATTGCGTCATTATCCACTCACGTCATGACGCACATCACCAATTTGGATAGCATTGAAATGCATGATTTGCTGTGCTGTATGCGCCTACGAAACACGCAGACGCTGCCGCATGACGTTGGCGATCGCCTACATCAAACGCTAGCTCGATTGATTCCAGAAACCGTGTCCATTGATCCTGAGTTGTGGAAAACGTATGGACTGCGTCCTCTACAAGTTATTGACAACCCTGAATCACCTTTCCAAAACGGCTTGGAAGAGGCTATTGCCGCAAATCTAGACTATGAAATTGCATCACAAAATCCAGATGGTTCATGGTCACCCAGTTGGTCATGGGGCGATCGCTTTCCCGAAGAATGGGCGATCGCCCATCAAGAATGGTCTGGCATCTTGACCCTCGACATGTTGTTGACGCTTCGACGCTTCAACAAACTAGAAGGAGTCTCTTAAATTTGGGTATGCGCGTAGCTACAGAAAAAGCACGGCACCCGCACACAGGCTCATGAAAAAACAAGCAACATCTGTGAGCAAAAGAGGCTACACGACTTGGGAAACTTCTCAGATTTCACTAAATACTTGGACGTCATTAAAACCAAAAACCCAGATCCTGTGCCGCCCGTTGGACGGGCGGCACAGGATCTGGAAGGTTACGTTTAATGATGGATAGCTACTTATCCACTACGAAGAGATGAGCGATTAAGGCGCGCTCAGCACGCATTAATCGCTCATCTCTTCGTAAACTTTGCCAAACTCGTTTCGGATCTTGCGAGAAAATGCACCAATTCAGAAAGTGCATTGCGCTCAAAGAACCTTGTCAGTGACTGTTAAGGTATATCCGCCAAGTTGCCATCTAGGTTACTGACTGCCCGTTGAATCGCCACTAAGGCTCGGTTGTAATCTAGAACTGCCGTTACCAAATTTTCCTCAGCATCAGTCAAATCAGACTGGGCTGTAATAACGTCCGACTGAATTCCAACCCCAGCCTGGAATCTGAGACGAGCCAACCGTAGAGATTCTTGTGCAACCTCAACAGCGATTTGGGCTGTCTGAATGTTCTCAAAGTTTGCGCCAAGCTGAGAATATGCCGTTTCAACCTCAAGCCGAATGGATTCAAGGGTATCTGCGAAGGCAATTTCAGCAAGCTCAGCATCAATCTCTTCACCTCTAACCGCCGCACGCGTCGCCCCGCCATCAAACAACAACCAACTCACCTGAGCGGCAATTGAAAAGGATTCAGTGTCAGAACCAGTATTTGTATCGTCGAGCAAGTCATTCAAACTGTACTGCCCAACAAGAGATAGCTGAGGTAATGTTTGCGATCGCGCAACCCTGCGTTGTTGCCGTTCAATTTCCCGTTGCACAAGCTGCTGCTCAGGTTCTGCTCGATTCTTAAATGCTTGAACAATGCTCTCTTCCAGTGTCAGAGGCCAGATTCCAGCTTCCTTCACCTCATCTGCCGCAGAAATATCAATACCATATGGAAGACTCAGAATGTCAGCAAGAGTACGACGAGCAATTTGTTCATTGCTAATGGCAATCCGAACGGACTGTTGAGCATTCGCTACATCCACTTCAGCTTGTAGACGGTCAAATCGTGTGCCAACCCCGGCACGCTCGCGCGCTTCTGCATCATTCAAGCTTGTAAGAGATTCTTCTAAGTCAGCACGAGCAATGCGAATGGCCTCATCTGATTCTTGCAAATCGTAGTAAGCATTCGTAACGTTTAGACGGATATCTTCAGTGACGACTTCAACTTGCAGCTCCTGCAATTGTCTTGCGCGCTCTGCGGCCCGGATCGATGCTCGTCGCCCTCCCGATGTAAACAGGTCATAGTCAAGGGTGACCTGTCCATTCAACGTTGTTGTGTTGTTGTCTACATCAACAGGGTTACCAAACGCATCCGTTTGTTCAAATGCAGGATTATTGTCTGTGTGTGTAACGTCGGATGAAACACTTAGAGTGGGAAATCGAGCAGCTCGGGCTTCGCGAAGATCTGCCTCAGAATTTTCGAGGTTTAGTATTGCAGTCTGTAGTTCGCGGCTATTTTGGCGAGCTAATGCAATGGACTGTTCAAGGGTGATGGGCTGACTTCCAACAATCTCAATCTCATCTGCCTCTGTGGGGAAAAAGAGAGGATTTGGGTTTGAATTCAAGTAGTCAGGTGGTGGTGCTAGCAACGTTGCAGCATCTGTTGAGACATCTGAATCGAAGTCAAGGCCGTCCAAAAAATCAAACCCATCGGTTGTATCGGCAGTATCTGCATCTTCTGTATCTGCATCTTCTGCATCTGCATCTTCAGATTCTTCAATCAGATCAGACTGGACAGGTTCAATCTCGATATCAAGATCATCCGTTGTATCTTCTGCATCTGCATCTGCATCTTCAGATTGGCCAATCAGATTAGTTTGAATAGACTCAACATATTGACGACCTGAATTCGTTGCTGATGCAAATTCCGGTACGGGAATACTGATCTCTGGTGTTGATATTGCTAGATCAACGAGACTGACGTCTGATGATGGTTGGCTTTGGTTATCTTGGGCCAAGGTCTCAGCCGAGGTCAGAAGCGCATCTAAGGATTCTTGGAGCGCTGGGTCGATACTATAATCTGTTGAATCTGATGGTGAAGTTGTTGTTTGTTCCGCTGAACTCAAAAATACTGGGGTCGAATGAACGTCGCGTATTAGAGGAATCGTTTCTGGAAGCTCACTGCCAATAGAATTAATGCCATAGCGATGCATGATGTCAGCAGCAAAGCTGGGTGTGTTGCTTTGAGTGCGTTGAGGGATAGACGCACCATCAGCGTGATTAATCACGGCATTGTCAGCAGCGGCAATCGCAACCAGAGAAAAAGCAGGTGTGTTTGTATGTGTAGAATCAGAAAGAGCACGATGACCCAGCGATGACAGCTTGTCGCTGCGCTGTGTCTGTACCTTTTGAATCAACACTTGATCTGTTGATGCCTCTTGTGATGGCGTTGATGGAGATGATGCAGACTGGGGGGAAGCGTCCTGCGCCAATACACTATTCGCTGAACCTAGCATCACAACGGCACTGATGCTAGCAACAAGAAACTTCCGATTTGAACATTGCATATGCCGATATGGTCCTGTCTCGGGAACGTGCATAAGAGAGCCCTATGAAGAATACTGGTAAGTGAACGGATTTGGCAAACCTTTAGGTACATTGATAGCCAAGTTCACCAAAATGTTCAATAAACGATAAACATTGTGACTGGCAATCAACGACATGGGAATAGACATATGTCGGGGGATTTACGGCAACTCGCTGACGTTCAGAAGCAATGCTGCCCAAATGTCTGTTGCGCTTCCCAGAACAACACAGATTCCTTCAGCCATTTACAGGGGAGGACAGATTTATTCCGGGAAAACCCTCGCACA
>JBCCWF010000199.1:0-11035 GCA_039194035.1 Cyanobacteria bacterium P01_E01_bin.6
ATTTGCTAGCAAGTCCCTTAGTTGGCGATTAGTCGTATCGAGGATGCTAAGGCTGTAAGTTGCGCTTGAGCTTTTGATAACGCTTCATGCCACTCTCGCTCAGGTTCACTATCTGCTACAATTCCCGCACCAATTTGTCCCCAGACTGTATGGGTGCGAATCGAGGTGTTTCGCAACGGAGTAGTCTTTGTCGATAACTCGTGGAAATTAGGGACATAGAGGAGCGTTCTGATCAAGATATTGAGATCAAGATCGCCACGCCAATCCAAATACCCACAGGATCCATAGAATAGATTGCGTCGCACGGGTTCTAGTTCCTCAATGATGTCCATGCATCGAACTTTGGGACAGCCCGTGATAGTACCGCCAGGAAAAAGAGCGCGGATGAGATCAATAGATGTGTTGGGCGATCGCACTGTACCCATCACATTGCTGACTAAATGCATCACGTGGCTGTAGCGCTCGATCGTCAATAATTCGTCAACTGACACCGATCCCCACTCACACACTCGGCCCAAGTCATTCCGCTCTAAGTCCACCAACATAATGTGCTCAGCGTTTTCCTTCCGATTGTCGAGCAGTTCTTTTTCCAGACCCTGATCGTGGGCTGGGGTTTTGCCTCGGGGACGGGTGCCTGCAATGGGACGGGTTTGCGCGAGATTCCCTCGGCGTTGCACTAAGCGCTCTGGAGAACAGCTAATCACCGCTCCCCAAGGAGTATGCCAGTAGCTGGCAAATGGAGATGGGTTGAGTCGTTGGAGTGCCGTGTAAATTGACCAGCTATCGGCCTGGGTGGGACTCGAAAATCGGAGGGAGAGATTCGCCTGAAAGATATCCCCATCTCGGATATATTTTTTGGCCTGCATAACCGCCGCTTCGTATGACGATTGGTCTGACACAAAATGTATCGGGACACGGGGGTTTTGGTCGTCAGTATAGAGGCGATCGCCCTTGCCCATCGCCCTTCCCTGCGTTCTCACTTGAGCATTCACAAGTACTGCATCCATCCGATCGAGATCAGAGGCATCGGTGGCGGCGAGCCATAGCGTTTGCTCCCAATGATCGAGCACCGCAAAGCAATCAGGGACATACCAATAGGCCACCGGAAATGGGAGCGCATCGGCATGGGTGGTGGACAAGTGTTCAATTTCCCAGGCCACGTCATAGCCGAGCCAGCCGAGCCAGCCTCCTGTGAAGGGGAGTTCTCCGGGACAGGGAAGATGAGGAGGGGAGGAGTCCAGGAGCTGACCCAGCGTTGAAAACACCGTTCCCAGAGCGGGTGTCCAGCATTGAGCCATGCCATTGACCCGGCGAGGTGCTCCAGCACAGATGGAATATCGGGAGAGGGGCGATCGCCCTTCTGATGTCTTCAACACGTCAGGGGAATGAGGGCTTTCGAGCAGCGTGGCGATCGCCTGTTCCGTCCACAGGGCATGGGGTTTAGGCAAAAACAACGCTTCAAAGATATCGGATCCCGTGCGGCTTTGGAGGGGGTGCGATCGCCAATGCCACGGAGCCAGAGGAGGTATGGTCAATGCATCCTCCTACCCCACGGCCAATCGAGTCACCACAAAAAGCACGAGTCCGATGGCGGCGAACCAATCCCGCCGTCCCATGGAAAAGCGGTGCCAACGGACCTGATGGGTGTCAGGACTTGTAAAACCTCGGACATGCATGGCACTCGCAATCTGCTCAGACCGCAGCAACAGGTTTTCGAGCAGGCGTTCTGCCAAAATCAGCAGGATCTGGATCGTGCCACGGATGCCCAACTTCTTCCATCGAATGGCACGGGTTCGAATGGATCGCACCAAATTTTGCACTTCTTCGAGGACGAGTGGAATAAAACGAAGGGAGAGGGTCAAGGTCAACGCAATTTCTGTTACTGGAATCTTGAATCGTTTCAGTGGCTGCATCAGGTTTTCCAGCCCTGCGGTGATCTCTTCAGGAGCGGTTGTCAGCAAAAAGAGGTTGCTGCTATAAAGCAGCGTAAAGGTGAGGGTTGAGATGCGAACGGCTAGCTCGATGGAACGCCGGGTAATGTGAATCGCGATGTCCCACGACTTGATCACATCAAAATGCAACAGCACATAGCGATAGGAGGTGGCGGTCGGCAGGGGGGGAATGGAGAGGTCGGTGTCGGATGACTGCAAAATCGCTAGCTCATCCATCGGCAACCGCACATCATGATAGTCACTCACGCCATCGGGGAGCAGCGCGGTCATTAGGAATAGGGCGATCGCAAACAGCAGCAACAGAAGCGCTTGCCGTCGCCAGACTCGAAACGGAAGCCGTGTCGAAATTGTTAGCCCCAGCAGCAACACCACCATGGCAATGCGCCAAGGCGGACTGGCGGCAATGGGAGTGAGCAAAAAGCCGAAAAGCCATAAAAACTTCACCCGCGAGTCAATGCGGTGAAGCCAGGTGACGGGTTGTTCGATGTACAGCCCAATGGGCAGCGTACGCAATAGATCCATTCAACTACTCAACTACCTAACCTTGGTGGCCCGATTCGCACTACTACCCCGTTCCAATTCACGGACTTTCTTCCCTCGCCAAATCAGGCGAATCGGCGTCCCGGCAAATCCCAACTGTTCTCGAAACTGTCGTTCAATGTAGCGACGATAGTTATCATTCAAGAGTTTAGGATCATTCACAAATAAGGCAATGGTCGGGGGAGTCGCTTTCACTTGAGTGCCGTAGTAGATACGACCCTGGCGACCCTGGCGCGTGGTCGGAGGACTATGCCAACGGCCTGCCTCTTCCAGCACTTCGTTGATGACAGAGGTACTGACGCGGCGCTTGTGTTGTTCAGCCGAGACATCGACCCGGTCAAGAATTTTAGGAACACGCTGTCCTGTCAACGCACTCACATAAATCTTCTCGGCCCATTCCAAGAAATAAAGGCGATCGCTCAAGTGCTTGTTGTATTCATAAATGGTGTGAGAATCTTTCTCGACCGCATCCCATTTGTTCACCACGACAACGCAGGCTTTGCCTTCATCTTCAATGCGCCCAGCCAGTTTTTGGTCTTGTTCGGTCACCCCATCAACCGCATCCACCACAAAGAGCACGACATCCGACCGACGAATCGCCTTAAACGCCCGATTGATCCCGAAAAATTCAGGCCCATAGTCCACATTTTTCTTTCTGCGAATCCCTGCCGTATCAATTAAGCGATATTGCTTGCCATCCCGTTCGACAACCATATCAATGGCGTCTCGCGTGGTGCCCGACACCGGGCTGACAATGGCACGAGTTTCTCCTACAAAGGCATTGAGCAGGCTAGATTTGCCCACATTGGGTCGCCCTACAATGGCAATCCGAGTTTCCGCGATGTCAGGCAGATCGCCCACAGCGGGCATATGCTGAATCACTTCATCCAGCATGTCTCCGGTGCCGTTGCCGTGAATGCTGGACACCGGGATCGGCTCTCCAATCCCCAATCCCCAAAATTCTGCAGCTTGAGCCATCCCCTTGTCCGTGGACTCGCATTTGTTCACGGCCAAGATCACCGGAACTGACTGCTGCCGGAGCCAACTGGCAATGGTTTCATCCGCGGAGGTGAGGCCATGTTGCCCATCGACTACCATGATGGCCACGCTGGATTCATATAGTGCAGCAAAGGCCTGCTCTCGAATGTGGGGAAGGAATTCAGTGTCATCATCAAACACTAATCCACCCGTATCCACCACTAAGAAATCTCGGTCTTGCCAAAAGGCTTGTCGGTAGGTGCGATCGCGCGTCACGCCGGGTTCATCGTGCACAATAGCCTCTTGACCGCCGCAGAGACGATTCACGAGGGTAGACTTGCCGACATTGGGTCGGCCAATAACGGCAACAACAGGCAATGACATAGTGCTTCTGCGCTGGTTTTGTCAGCGCGTTGATACGGTAATCGGGTGGATAACGTGATTTAAGTTGAGTGAGAGAAAGTTAAATCGAATGGGCTGAGGTGCTGATCAGCGATGATGAGGCGTGTGTGGCACGTCGCCTGAACCGCAAGCACGTCATAAGCTGTTAGCTATTTACATTGCGTTGTTGTCCCCCGACTCCGGCGGAACACAACCACCAACATACGCAAAATAGGTGAGTTTTAGCTTATTCATCCAACATTGAATTGCTCAAACAACCATTGTAACGACTAGACGGTCAATAGTGAGATTTTTGCCTGCAATACAATAAATCAAGTAGCTAGCCAGTAGCTAGCCAGTAGTAAACGTAACCTTCCAAACCCTGTGCCACCCGCGCAGCGAGCGGCACAGGGTTTGTTTTTTTGTTTTCATTACGTCCAGGTACTGAATAAGCACAACACCACAGGTCTGTCGTTCTCATCACCCATATGTCTCGTTTATCATTTGCTCGCGGTACGACCGAAAAGAGGTAGTCTTATTTCCTAAAGGATAGAGAATATTAGGTAATAACGGGAGTAGTCAGAATCACTAGGAACTGGACAGAATTAGTTATTTTTTTCCGTCCTTTACATAAATAGACTACCCGAAAAGATTCCACCTCTCGAAAACGGCGATCGCCTTTCCCGGCAAGAATTTAAACGTCGCTATGCGACCATGCCACAGCTCAAAAAAGCTGAACTCGTTGACGGAATGGTTTACATAGCGACTGCCCCCCGGTTTCGAAATCATGGCCAGCCTCACGGCAACCTGATTAGGGATCTGCAAATCAAGTACCAATAGAGGGGCGGCGAGCTAAGCCCGCCGCCCCTCTATTGGTACTTGATTTTCTAGCAAGTCCCTTATCTGGCTGAGAACCTATAAAGTCGCCGCCTTGTGCATTGAACTAGCAGACAACACAACGGTTCGACTGGATCTCAAGAAACCAACCTCTCGTCGTAATGGAGTCAAGGAATATAGTGTCTGGCAAAAAGCATGTGATGGTCAAATCCAGTATTTGCATACTAGAGGCGCGAGTTTTGATGGGGTGCGATCGCCCAATCGATTCAGCGAGGGCGATCGCACCTTCCTCATTATCAGCTCACCATTTTGACGGATTTTCCGGATGCAGTGGATCGGCATCCAGAATTGTGGGAGGTCATTTAATTGCCGATCCCTTATGCACCGACGGCTTCCTTCGCGGCGTAGAGCACTTCCGCGCTGATGTCTGAGAAGCCGCGTTCGCGGGCAAACTTCTCAGTATTGCGCTTCACTTTACCTCGTACAAAGCCAGGAATCCGGTTCAGCTCAGTCAAGCCATCCTTCGTCCAGTTAAGGTCAGAATCTGCCGACATTCCCTTCGTGATGCCTTCCTTCGTATCGTGACCACCGAAGATTTCCAGCAGGTGATCTTCCATGCCAAGGGTGAAAGAGTTATAGACCAAATCTACGATCTGGTTCGCTCCCTCATATCCCACAAAAGGGGTGTAGCCCACGGGGAAGTTTTGGATATGGATGGGGGATGCGATCACACCGCAGGGAATGTCGAGTCGCTTGCCCACATGACGCTCCATTTGAGTGCCGAAGATGGCAGCAGGCTCCAACTTCGCGATTTTGTCGGCGATCGCCCCATTATCGTCACTAATCAACACGTCGTCGCAATATTCGCTCACCTGCTCCCGGAACCAGGCTTCGTCATACTTACAGTACGTCCCAGCCAACACCACATGAATGCCCATCTCGCGAGCCAGCACTTTGGTTATCGCTGCTGCGTGGGTGTTGTCGCCAAACACAACCGCCTTCTTCCCGGTCAAGTTCTGACAGTCAATCGAGCGAGAGAACCATGCTGCCTGGGAAACGAAGCGCGTCTGCTCATCAATGAATGACTCGTAATCGACCTCAGCACCCTGCGCATTCAGCACCTTTTGAATGGCACGGATACAGCGTGCGGTTTCGACCACACCCATCGGCGTGATATCAACCATTGGCGTACCAAACTCGGCCTTTAGGAATTCCGCCGTCGTTGTACCCAGTTCGCGATAGGGCACCAGATTAAACCAAGCACGAGGAAGATGCTTCAATTCGTTGACGGACGCTCCTTCAGGAATGACCGCATTCACCTCAATTCCCAGATCAGCCATGAGCTTTCGCAGCTCTTTGGCGTCGTGATTGTTGTGAAAGCCAAGGGTTGACATACCGAGGATGTTGACCGAGGGCTTTTCCGTTTTTGTTTCGACCAGGTCGCCCTTCTTTCGGGCTTTCGCGATGTAATACTGCACAATTTGCTGGAGCGTGCGATCGGCCGCTTGCAGTTCGTTAAACCGATAGTGGTTCACATCGGCCAAGAGCACATCCCCTTGCGCTTCAATTTGTGCCCGTTCCACAAAATTCTCTAAGTCCTCCTGCAAAATGCTGGACGTGCAGGTGGGGGTGAGCACAATTAAATCCGGGTGCTCTTCTTGATCTTTGCGAACAATGTTGTTGACCACTTTTTCCTGCGATCCTCGCGCCAAGACGTTGCGATCTACAACGCTAGCCGTCACAGGGGTATAGTCCCGCTCTCGCGACAACATCGACCGCATCACGTTGAAGTAGTCGTCGCCCAAGGGGGCATGCATGATGGCGTGAACATTCGTAAACGAGCTGGCAACCCGCAAGGTGCCAATATGAGCAGGGCCTGCATACATCCAGTAGGCCAATTTCATACGGTTAATCTCCAGTTGGTGAGCGTCAGTCGCCCAATGATGTCGAAGCGGTTGAAGGTTAGAAGGTTGTTTTGATTGTCTCAGAGATGCCAAATTTTGTGAGCGATCGCCCCCATCCCTGCAACGAATCGTTACGGCTCACGAGGATGACGACAACAAGCATCACGACATCTACTGCAAGCATCACGACATCTGCTGCCGCACCCATTGCCGAAACTCTCGAATCCAAGAAGTTTCACCCATGGTTTGACTCACCTGCAAAAAACCGGAGGATATCACTGCGTTGAAGCAACGGCAAGACCTCTGAGGCTTCTTGAGAACGATAGCATTCGTTGTCGAGTCGATAGATGGTGAGTCGTTCCCCGTCATAGCACCATACCTCTGGAACGCCCAGCGCCGCATAAATATCCATGCGATTCATCGAGCTACTGGTGTTATCCACTTCTATGGCTAAGTCGGGGGGAGGATCCGTGGTCAAGTCAATCTCTGATTTCCTTCGCACTGCCTGCTCATGTTTGATGTAATAACATTCATCCGCTTCAAGTCCTTTTTGCAAGTCTTGCCGCCGCCAGGTTGTCGCATGAGGCTACGGATTTCTGTGCCGATTTCTTCAGTCGTTGTTTCAACTAAGCGGCCGATTAGACGTTTGTACCCTTTATGGGGCGGTAGCGGCATCATAATCTCTAAGGTTCCTCGATCGTAGGTCAGGCGTTTTCCCGGTTCCGCTTCCAAATCATGAATTAGAGATTCATACGTCGTCCAGCTTACGCTCTGCAATACCACTTGATTGTGAGGCAACGTTATCACCGCCGTCATCACGTTTCTCCTCTGCTCGTAACCCAATCATGCCAAATGCTAGTGTTAGCATTTTATCGCTTCGTAATAAGCGTCCATCCTTCAGCGGTGCCAAGCACCTGAGCCGCCTTCAGATTCATGTCGTCCAAGGTAGCATCGTCTAGCAGCAAGTATGGCGCATCATTTTGACGCCAGTGCGTTCGGAGCTGTGGACGCGGTTTCGGAAACACCCGATGCTCACTGTAAAAATTCAACGACGGACGATTGAGTGGATGGGACGTCCACACCGTAACGTCGGGTGGCAAGGCTCGTTGCATCATGACGGCAACCGGCCTGACGGGGTAGTCTTCTCCCAGCTCCCACACCCAATGATTGGACGACACGAACAATAGGAGCGTGACGTAGAACCCCCAAATCAGAGTGGTGATGAACTGGCGATCGCGCCTCCATACCAGGACAGCCGTTGTGAGCATCGTCAAGCCCAGAGCGGCAAGCATAATCGCCAACTCACCTTCATTCTCAACTCGACCGAAATAAAAGCTGCCGACCCAACCCACCACAGATAAAAACGCAAAAAAGCCACTCAGCACCCAGCGATAGCGAGAAGACGGCGATCGCTTGAATGATTCGCCCGATAATGTTTCCCAAAGACGATAGAGTTCTTGTCCAACCACTAGGGCGATCGCCGGATACATCGGCAACACATACCAGGGCAGCTTCGTACTCATCACCGAAATCACTGCCAGATATCCGCCGAGCCAAACCAGCGTCAGCTTGGCCCAACTGTAGTGGCGATCGCCCCACGCTAGCGTAAGCCCAATCGGCAAAAACACCAGCCACGGGAAGCCATACTTCAGCAGCTCCAGCAGATAGTACCAGGGCGGGCCACTATTGTTTTCCACCGTTTCAGTCACACGGTTCAACGACTGACTGAAAACATGCACCGACCAAAAGTCTTGCCCATACTCGGCCTGTTGATAGGCATACCAAATTATCGCCGGGATCATGCCCAGCAACAGCCCAATCCAAAGATATTTCGATCGAAGCAGTCGGGGAGAATCCCAAATGATGAAGAGGAGGGCGATCGCCCCCAACAACAGAGCAATCACGCCCTTACTGACGCAAAGACACCCAAACCCAATGCCGATCCCCAATGACCAATAAGGATTTCGGCGCGATCGCAGCAAACACCACAGCAAGAGCAAAAAGAAACACAGCACCGCTCCATCGAGCATCGCCAACCGACCATGTCGCACTACCGGCAACATGACCAGATACACTGATGCCGACAGGAGTGCAGGAAGTCGCTGAATAAACAGCTCCCGCCCAATGCCATAAAGCAGAGGCACCGAGGCTGCGGTTAGCCATGCACCCGGCAGCCGCGCCATCCACTCATTCACCCCGCCCAGCCGATAGGCGATCGCCACCAACCCATGCACCAGAGGCGGTTTATTAAAATATGGCTGTCCCCAAAGGGTTGGATAAATCCAGGTTTGAGAATCGGAAGGCGCTTGAAAAATTTCACGAGCCACCTGAGCCACCAACCCCTCATCCCAGTCCCGCAGAGATACCGTACCCAAGCTCCACGTATAGAGCAGCAGAGACATGACGATGAGCCCGGCGACAATCAATAATTCAGATCGCTGATCAGCCCAGAAAACCCATCGCTTTAGTGATCGGGACGTAATCAACGGCGTCATCAACGATCACAGTAGCTCACTAACATCAACAGACAATGTAGGAAACGCCAGCGGACAGATTGTTCCAGATTGCAAGATTTGCTCAGACTGATACGTTCCATCATCGGGATGCCGAAGCACAATCAACGAATGACGCGTCAAAACTACAATCCAATATTCCTGAATACCTGCGCGGGCATAAATTTCAGCTTTCGTATCCCGATCGTTCTGCAGGCTCGTATTCGAATACTCAATGAGCCAAAAGATATTCTCAGGATAGGGATGGTGCTGCCGATATTCTTTTCCCCGACGCTCTACAATGGCCAAATCTGGCTCTGGTTCTGAAGTACTTGTTTGTAACGTAATGGGTTTTGCTGGACGAACCTGTGCCAGACTTCCCAATAACTGCGACAAGTATTCTCCAGCATCAACGCTAATCGCTGCATGAGGTTCACCTTCCGGAGCCATCTCAATAATTTCCCCATTCAGCAACTCAACAGGACGACCATCCAAAATTCCAGCCGTAATCATGCGGTGATAGTCATCCAGTGTCCATTTTGCGGTGATTACTGTCATAGAACGGTTACTCGTCAATGCACAGAAGAGTGAAGCGTTTGTCTTCAATATTGTAGAGCGATTGTGGAACGGCTGTGGTGAAGGCAATAGACTTGATAAGTAGCTTGGCGTTATCAACCTAAAAAAACAAAAACCTGGGAAGCGCCCTGGAGGGGCGCTTCCCAGGTTTTTAAAGTTGAGTTTATTGAGGCCTATCATCATCGAACAAGACCCAGTTGCAAAAGCACAAGCATTGGCCTTTACTGCAGAGCAATATATTGAATTAAACAAGCCATCTCATGTACCGGCTCTCTTGCATGAGGCAACGCGACTCACCGCTTCTTCCAATACCCACGGCCTTGTTGAGAGCATGCCTCGCAATATCGTGCTCTCAACCATTGAAGGACTGTACAAAAAACATTTATGAAAGAGCTAGCCCTACATTATTTGAAGCCTGCCATTGTAGAATCACAGCTCACGACCGATCAATATCTTGCTGAGACGTATGTTTCTGCGAGCAAAAACCCAAATTATGAAAAAAGAGTTAGTGCTCTGATACACGCTTTAAAAAGCATTTCATCCTTTGACGACGGTCGAAAATGCTCTCTCCTCAAGAAAAGTGTTGAGGGCTATTTCCATCTGTCTAGAACTGCGAGCTAGAACACGTATCGGTGCAACGGTCAAAATCTATGAAACGGTCAAAACTGATAAATCCTCTCTTTATCCAGAGACTGATGACACAAACGAGATGCGGCTTCTAATGATGGTGACCGTGATGACCATGATGACCGTGATGGCCCCGACGGAAAAATCTCCGCCTGAATAATCCCTTCAATCCACCTTCTTCAACCGATGTATCCTCAGCTTCACTCTCAAGTGCTTCTGAAACATCGTCAGGAACAGTTTTCCCTCCTGAAATCTGGTCTAGCTGCTCCTCCGAAATTTGCTGTTCGTCATGATTGACTTGACCTTGCTCATGCATCATTGAATTCCTCTATATGAATAGATTGGTTTGTGTGTCGCATGCTTGATATAGCAGTAGACACTCTCTATTCATTCATGATGAAGCTGAAGAACGCATGAAAATCTCTGTCATTGAAAGGAAGAAATCGATGACCAGCATTCCCGAGTTGAACTTGAGATGCAGTTGCCTATCTAGATTGGTATCGGTATCGGTATCGCTTCCTGGACGATTCATCCCTATCCCTACATCACATTGATGCCCCGTTCTTCCATCTATCAAGGCTACGACATCAGCAATTGTGAATCAGTAGACAGCCATCATTAAAACCAAGACCCCAATTGCTGTGTCGGCCCCGGTGCGGGGGGGCACGGATGTTGGGGGTTGGTTTTAATGTCGTTGAGGGACTGCCGGGCGTGTGAAAAACCCCTCGGTAATGCAGGGTGGGTTTGG
>JBCCWF010000200.1:0-11021 GCA_039194035.1 Cyanobacteria bacterium P01_E01_bin.6
CCCGCCCCCCCTCTATTGGGTATCTTTTTTATTTGCAGATCCCTTAGCTTATTGAGATGAACGACCAAAGCTCAAAATCCAAGTCCCTACATATTGAGGAGGCAACACATCTCCAGGAGCCCTTACTAACGCATTAAAGTAATGCGTTCCTGTGCGTCTTGGATTGTTCACATTCGAAAACACGATCTCCACTCGACTGCGCGCAGGAACTGGCTCAGTGGGATAAATCTCGACGAAGTTATTTTCTTCATCCCAGTTCACTTCATCAAGGGGAATACTGTCTCCGCTGATGCGAATTTCAATGTCATCCGCATCAAAATCTGCGTCGTAGGTATCAGGATAGGAAACAACGAAAAGATCTGATGCCAATTCGAGCTTCTCGGCTGGAATTCGCAAATAGTAGCGATCTCTGCGACTCAAAATTCCATTGTTTTGGAGACGAAAACCGAGTTCATTTTCACGATCAACGCCACCAAAAATGGTCAACCCTGGAAGTCCTTGAGTGAGGCCAGAGGTAGCACCTGCAAGCACGATGCAACCCGATACAGCAATTGCAGATAAAATACGACGAAACTCTTTTCTTAGAAACATAGGGCAGCGACCTGGCTGAACTTAAACAGTTTTCACAAATGACACGTTGCAAATTGTCATTAATACAAGACTTTACCAGAAATGATTCATTTCGTGGTTGAGGATAATCAGGGATACGATCCCATCATGAACTAAGCTAGGGTGCGACGGTTTTTGAACAATATTCTCTGTCTAAAAGCACCTAGAAATATTGAAATACAGGTTTATCCTTGCACCTCTGATGATCGCTCATCAGGATCAGGGTTGATAATTCGTCGTGAAAAATATCACATTAGAATGTTATCGATCCCTGTAACCTCCTATAACGGCACACCTTCTGGAAAGTATCGTAATTGGAGATTACATCGATACGGACAAGAAAAAGGACGGTTATTGTGCTGTCCATAGGTAATCGACATACGCTACAGAGGCTTCGTTATGGATGTGGTGGTGTTTGGCAGTATCAATATGGACTTAGTCGTCCGAACACTTCGGTTACCGTCTGTTGGTGAAACCATCATTGGGAAAGAATTTGAGATGCTGCCTGGAGGAAAGGGCGCTAATCAAGCGGTTGCGGTTGCTCGACTGGGCACGTCTATTGCGATGATTGGACGAGTTGGAGATGATGTCTTTGGTTCACAGTTAGTGAATCATTTGCAAGCTGCAGGGGTCATGTGCGATCGCATTTCGACAGCACCAGGTGAATCTTCTGGAGTTGCCACCATTGAAGTCGATGCCCAGGGAAACAACCATATTATTGTGATTCCAGGCGCAAATAACCTGGTAGATGCTGAAGAGTTGGCTCATTTGAACGCGTGTTTGGCCGAAGCTCATATTGTGTTGCTTCAGCTTGAAATTCCGCTCTCAATGGTTATCGCTGCCGCAACCATCGCGTTTGAACAGGGATTAACAGTAATTCTAGATCCTGCACCAGTACACCCAGAGTTGCCGGATGAATTGCTTCGTCACGTGAGTATATTGACGCCAAACCAAGTAGAAGCATCCCAGTTAGCTGGCTTTCCTGTGGAAACCTTAGCGGATGCCCATCGGGCGGCTGAGCTGATTCAGAAAAAAGGCCCTGAAACTGTCATTGTTACCTTAGGCGATCAAGGCTCACTTTGTGTGACATCACAGGGTGTCATTCATATGCCATGCATGCCTGTTGAGGTTGTGGATACGGTTGCGGCTGGAGATGCCTTCAACGGAGGATTGGCCACGGCATTAGTGGAAGGGAAGTCCTTACGGAATTCACTGAGATGGGCGACAGCTGTTGCCGCTGTTGCTGTAAGTCGGAAGGGCGCTCAATCAGCCATGCCTAAGCGTTCTGAACTTCATGCATTCTTTACGCTATAGGCCGCAACTCTTTAACAATTCAAAGTATGAACACTCGTATTATTCACTTACGGCAGCTATGGTAGTAATGTCTTTGATTAGTTTTATGTTGTGCTTCTCAGCAAGGTACGATTGCATCTTGCGAGGGCATTTTATAAGAGTTGAATGCTATGGAAATTAATTCACCTATGCTAAACGTCTTTCAACCCTCCCAATTTGTGACCGAGGTTAATGCTCAGGAAATCCGAGACTGGGTTAGACAAAGCCTGGCATCCGGTGCAAGAGATCTACTCATTGATTTTCGTGACGTCCAATTTATTAACAGCAGTGGCTTGGGTGCGTTGGCGATCGCCCTCAAAATGGTTCGTGAAAATGGTTGCCGTCTAGCGCTGTGCGCTCTGAATCCTCAGGCCCAGATGACCTTAGAAATCTCCGGTATGTACAAGGCGTTCGAGGTTTATGGTGATCAAGATGAGTTTGTTGCCAAAGCACCTTTCCCTGCAATGCAGCAAATTGCGTAAAAGCAAATACCGCGACCTTTGCAAAAAAGACAGCATGGTACTTCCATGCTGTCTTTTTTTTAGGCTCAATCTTGAGTTTAGGGAACTAACTGTCGGCCACCTATCTCACCGTTCCCGCGCCGATTGAGTAAAAGATAGGATTTGCCATGCTTTTGGAATGACAATCTTGATAGATGATCTAGTTTTTTGCATCCAGTGGATGAAATGAATGAATGATGACGTCATTGAAATCGGCCAAATCATACTCACAAGCAAAACTAACGTCCAGGATGTAACGTTAGTTTTGGAGGTTGACGTATCGTACAAAAAGAATGCCAGGTAGAAGCAAAACGAAACTCCCTACTAGATAAATGGTAACCAGTTGGCATGGAGGCATGACGAGCACTCAGGTATTAAGGTTAAAAATTATGAGGAAGAATATTTAGGCTAAAGAAATAGTGGCAGACTCATTCCCTTTATCGAATATAAAATTTACAGAACTTTGTTAGTTTAGGAGAATAATTTCATACTTCCTTTATATTTCTGATCGATACCCATTGTCCAACCCAGGTGTATGTCTTTCCGTCTTGGTGGTGCAGAAAACTTTTGTAAGTCTCATGCTGAGAATCTGACAACTTTGGCAAACTCAATGCGCTCGTCTAGAACCTCTCGTTTGCGGTGAGAGGCACAAGCGGGAGGCGGATTGCGCCTGGGCAATCGTATGAGTCTGGGTAGGGTGAGATGGTGATAACTCAGTCTAGCCCACTCCCTGAGACCCAGTTGCAGAAAACTCAACCCGCGTTGTCCGTGCCAGTCCAGTGTTGAGCGCTGCCCCTGTTGCACCAGTATCATGCCTAACACCACGGCAATCAGGTAAGCCGTATCGAGCAGCATGAATAGACGCGTGAGGGCTTCGGCATCTCGCAGTCCTGAGTGCAACACCTCAAAGGCAGCTGACTTGTAATCTTTGAAATGCGGTTCGATACCGCCAAAGCGTTCGCCATAGAGCGCAAAGGTTTGTAAAGAGGGCGATTGGTTGGACAATACCGCCCAGGCTTCGCCCGCCATGGGGATATGAGCGGTGGCCAAGTGCGCCGTGATATCGTCTAAGACGGTGACCGACTCAAAGAGGTAAGCGTGTGCAACGGGGGGGCAACAGTTGCTCGACGGCTTGCGTTGAGCCGGAAGCTAAGGTGACCAACAAATCGGATTTGACCCGCACGGCCCAATGCCATCCCTGCCGCTGTAACCAACGTAGCAATTCTCCATGCTGGAAGCCGCGATCAGCCAGGAATGTCACCTGGCAGTCAGTTGGTAAAGCAGCTTGAGCCGCTTCTAACACGCTGCGATAATCATCGAAGCCAACGGTGGCGCTGCCATGTTCCAAGACGACTTGAGCCAGGGTTAAAGACCGTCCCCCCCAAGCCAGACACACTTCAACCAGGCAGCATTAGTCCCACAGCATACTGGTGTCTAACATTAGGGTCAAGTCACTGCCCTCAAAGGCTTTGAGCATGGCTTGCAGCACCGGAACATAGAAATGTTCAGTGCTAATGTGGGGATTATGCAGAACATAGCTAAGCCGCTCGAGGTGAGCCCGAGCACTACATCCACGATGGGTGAGATAAGGAACCCATTTGCCCATCGCGGCACTTTGGGATGGCAGAATCGCGGCCACTGCTTCGGCAAAACCTTGTCGGTGTCGTTGGTCTTGAGGCACAATCCACTGGCGCAGTTGGGTGAGCAATTGGCGATACATTAAAGAAGTCTCCATGATGATGCATCTAAGTTGGGGAACTTGAGCATCTCATGGAGCGCCCTTTGGGACAAACTTGTCTGATGTGAGACTCACCTGTTTTCAATACTTTCAGGACTTTTCTGCACCACCAAGGCGATCGCCCTTTAAGTCGCGGCCAAGTTACGGGTTTTATCGCGGGATGCAACCGCACGAGTTTCCGACTGGGAGTGGGAGCGCTGAAGATGGCACGTGACGTTAAGACGATCGTTGAGTAAACAATTCCTTCAAGCGTCGTCGAATCCACGCCACTGGATTGCTTTCAGTATCTGTACTGAATCCCATCATCAGCAATTCTTGGTGATAGCCATCCAATACTTCTCGACGGTTTGACAACTCCTGGGCAATGTCTTCAGCTAAGGCCGGGTAGTCTCGCAGCAGTTTCTCAAACCCATGGGCGTCAACCATGAAAAGAATCGTGTTTGACATCGCTTTCATGGTCGTGGGATAGGGCACTCCTAGCATTAAGGGAAGTTCTCCAAAATATTGACCAGCCTCGAAGGTAAAGAGCTGCTTTTCCTGATGATTACTTTCGTGAAACGCGCCGATCGCCCCCGTGAGCACGATACAAAATTCTCTGGCTAAGGCACCTTGGCGAATCAACGTTTCTGATGTTGCTAATTGCTTTCGGTAGCCCAGCTCAATCAGGCTCCGCATTTGTAATTCATTAAAGTGTTGGAAGTAGGAAATCTGCGAGAGCCATGTGCGGAGCGTGTTGGGATGCGTTGGTTCAGTCGCAAGGTTGGTGTCATCGTCTTTTTGAGGATTCGCGGCGCGCCCCTCATCCGGCGCTCTGTTGGACAACCCATCAGACAACCCATTGGGCGATCGCATCCACAGATCCAGTTGAGGAAAGGGAATCGTAATGTTTTTGCGCCGTAGGTAATATTCGATTGTGAACATCACGTCACTTTTAATAAAGTCGCGGCGATCGATGCGATGAGTCCAGGCCCATAGCTCAAAATTGAGTGAGCTATCGCCAAACCCTGCAAAAATCACCTTCGGCGGCGGATGTGAGAGAATCTCTGCTTGAGAATAGGCAGCGTCGAGCAACGTTTCTGTGACGAGCACGGGATCACTCCCGTAGGCAACACCAATGGGGAGTTCAAGTCGCCCGTCTAGGTTTCGGTAGCTCCAATTTGTAATGCGTTCCTCAGCTAATTGAGCATTGGGAATCATCACTTCACCCCCTGCCAGGGTCCGAATGACGGTGGAGCGAATGGAGATTTCTTCGATATAGCCTTCAATGTCGTCAAACTCGACAAAGTCGCCGACCCGAAGCTTTTGTTCCACCAGAATCGTGAGGCCGCTGAGCAAATTTTTGGTGATGTCTTGCAGTCCAAAACCGATCCCTACGCCTAAACCACCGATGATGACAGCGACCGATGAGAGATCGACCCCTGTTGCTTGCAGAACAATCACATAACCAAACGCACCTAGCCCAATGCTGACTAATGTGGCGATCGCCTCTCGATTGCCACTATCAATGCCCAATCGAACGAGTATCCGATGCTTCAGGACATTTTTGATGAACCGTGTTGCGATACCTACGGCCAACAAAGCGATTAGCAATTTGCCAACCCAGATCAGCGAAATGGGTTGTCCTCCGAGTTCAAATAAAGGCGTTTGGAAGACTTGACGTGCAAATTGCATCGTGAAGCTATGCAGAAACCATAGGTGTCGTTTGTTCTAAGACTGAGTATAGGCAAGATAGTGGGTTGTGGGGTGTCTATTGGGCGATCGCCGTTTCAAACTGCTGATGGGTCGGTTTCTATTAACATGACTTTGCCAAGTCGTGTTGTTTCATGCTGGTTGTGGTGGGCGAGGGGCTGGTTCCCAGGCTCTGCCTGGTGAACGGTGCTGTAGCTCTGCCAACTGCGCTGATGTCAGGCGGAGCCTGGGGTGGGGTGCTCAGCCGGAGCCTGGGCACCAGGGTTCTGTAGGACTGGTTCCCAGGCTCTGCCTGGTGAACGGTGCTGTGGCTCTGCCACCTGCGCTGATTCAGGCGGAGCCTGGGGAGGGGTGCTCAGGCGGAGCCTGGGCACCAGGGTTAGGTGAACGGTGCTGTGGCTCTGCCACCCGCGCTGATGTCAGGCGGAGCCTGGGGTGGGGTGCTCAGGCGGAGGCTGGGCACCAGTTAGGCGAGTCGCTCAATCAGAAAGAGAGTCTCGGCGGCATCGTCGTAATCAAGCGCCATGGTATCGGCGAGGGATGTGTCGCGGGAGCCATTGAGGATGGCTATCACCACCGGAATAAATTGCTTGAGGAAGTCTGGTGTATCCCTATCACCCATCAGTTGCTCAAATAGTGGGCCAATCTCATCTGTTTGTTCTTGGGCCATCAGACCCAAGACGTGATCCACCAGTTTGCCGCCAGGATACTGTGCATAGCCCCCCTGCCGCCGATAGGCCAGGTACGCATCCCGTGCCTGCTGCCAGGCTGCCTGGGCGGCTTCTGGGTTCCCGGTAGCGGTTTCGATGTTGTGCAAAATGGCAAAAGTTTTCCACAGTTCAACAGCAGTCCCAAAGGGCTGATAACACTCGATTGCCCGCAGGATTTCAGATCGCGCGTCGTCGTAGCGTTTAAGCTTGCATACTGTGTTCGCAATATTGTTGCGTCGTATCCCTTCCTTTACTAAATCTCCCAGTTCAACTGCAATATCAGCTGCCTGACGGTAAAAGGTCACCGCCTCTTCTGGGCGATTTAAGTTGGCATCGTAAAGATTGCCCAGCTCATTCAAACTGTTGGCCTGGCCTCCCCGGTTGTGGGTCTGGGTCGTTATCTCTAGGGAGCGTCGGTAGGCAGCTTCTGCCTGATCGTACTGGCCTGCTTGCCTATGCACTATGCCGATTTGGTGCCAGATAACAGCTATTGATTCCGGTTCATTTTGCTGTTCAAACAGGGTGCGGGCTTCTTGATAGAGTGCGATCGCATCTCCATACTTCCCTTGATCCGTTAGCACCGTTGCCAGTTGTCCCTTGCCAACCGCCACCTGCCGAAAATCATCTAGTTTTTCAGCCCGTTTGATGCTTTCCCCATAGGTCTCAGCCGCATCCTCAAGCCGCCCCAATGCTGTTAGACAATCTGCTTGTCTGCTCAGGGTTACAGATCCCATACGTTCACCCCGTTCTCCTAACGACTCAAATAAGTGCTGTGCTTCTATAAACAGTTCTAGCGCGGGTGCTGCCTGTCCCCCAGCACTCAATACCTGGCCCAATAGGTTTGTTGCCATCGCCAAATCATAGTCCGCCCCACCATAAGCCCCTGGCCCCAAGGCCTGGGCCTTTTCCAGCAATCGCTGAGCGTTTTCATAGGCCCCTGGCAACTGCCCCTGCTGGAGCAACCGCTCAATCACCAGCCGCTCATGTTCAAACCGAGCCTGCCCCCACTCCGGAATCACCGCCGCCGCCCGTTCCCGCAGCGCCACCGCCCGTGCCAGGGCCTGGGGCCGGTTCAGGTTTGCCAGCAGTTGTTCAATGCACCCAGCCGTATCCGCCACCTGCTCGCCTAGGGTGGGGTCCGCCGCCACCCGCCGCTCCAGCACCGCCACCAGGGCCATCAGGTTGGGCAGTTCCAGCAGCGTTAATCGGTTAGCTAATTTGCTGTCCTGATTCCACTGTGAATACAGAAAACCAACCAGTTGCATCATGGCCCCAGCCCACATAGCTTCCAGCTCCGCTAACTGCTCCACCGTTTGCCCCAACCGCAGGTAGGCCGGCAGCGCCGGATCCAGCCGCAGGTAACTATACTCCTGCGCTTCCGCCACCCCCACTTCGATCAGGCTGGCTGCCACCGTATCAGCTTGGTCAGCTTCAATTCCCATTACCTGACTCAAAACAAAACGATTGGCACCGCCATGTACTACCGCCAACCGATTCACCAACGCCCGCATCTCCCCAGGCAACCGCCGCAACGACAACTCCACACTGGCATAGAGCGAATTCTCCCGATCCCCCGGATTCTTCTGTTCCAGCTCCGCCATCAGCCCCGCCACCGTCTGCGATGTGGCCAGCACCCCATGGGCCACCTCCCGCGCCAACAGCACCAGCGCCCGAGGATGACCGTTCACCGTCTCCACCAGCTCTTTAATCTGCTCCAGCGTCGTCGCATTATCATCCATCGGCGGCTCCAACCTATGATGAGCCATCACCTGCTCCACCAGCTGGATCGCCTCCCACTCCAGCAGTCGCCCCAGCTCCACCGTATGTTTCCCTTTCCCAAACGGCTGCGGCAATCGCTCCCGGCTGGTAAAAATCACCCGACACCGCGCGTCCGCCGCCAGCAGTTTCTGACACAGGGCCAATAGCTCCGTCACATCCGCCACCCCCGCCGGGTTGTTCCCCTGCCGATCTGGCAACACGCTCTCCATATTGTCCAGCAAAATCACCGTGGGAAAATCCCCCAAGGCTCGCTCCACTGGTTGCAGCGCCTGATCCAAATCATTGCCATACTGCGCCACCGCGTACTGCGGCACCAGCTGTCCACCAATGGCATCCAGCACCCCCTTCACATCCTGCACATTCTGCGGTTCCACACTGACAAACACCGCCCGCTCAAACCGATAGGACCGCACCAGCCACCGCACCAGCTCCGTCGCCAGGGCCGTCTTCCCCATGCCGCCGCTGCCGCGAATCACGGCATAATTCTCCTGCTGCAACAGCCGCTCCACATGGAGCAACATGCGGCTGCGCCCCACAAACTGGTGCTCCGGTGGCGCTGGCAACCTGCCAAACTGGGCCTGCCGCCGTTGGGCCGCCAGGTGCCCCGCCTGTTTCCCCAGGGTTTCCGTAAACAGCTGGGGGTCATCCTTCTCCTGGTACAGCACCGGCACAAACCAGTCCTGCAGGTGCAAATCCCCCGCCCCCATCATCTTGAACCGGTAGGGATCGTCATACAGACCGTTCTGCCCCGCCAGCATGGCATCCCCCACCCGCTTGCCCGCCGCCAACGCCTGGTAAAACGGTTCCACAAACCGCCGAGCCGTCTCCACCAGCACCGTATGGCTCATGGCCACCACTGAGCCTACCCCTTCTTCTAGTAGCTGGGCCGCCACCGATGCTTGGGGGTCTTTCGTGGCCTGGGCCGTCTGGCAAGCATCCAGATACACCAGGGGTACCCCATATTCCCGCAGTTCCGCCGCCAGCTCCTGAGCATACACCAGCTTTAGCAACCGCTGACCCAGCTTTTGACTATCCCGTGGATCTTCAAAACACAGTGCCCCCAGCCCCACCCGGCGGTCATACACCCCATGGCCATCAAAATGCACAATCTCATAGGGATCGTTCTCCGCTTTTCCCCGTTTCAACGCCTCTTTCATGGCCTTGAAGGTGGGCGGCTGCAATATATCCACCGTCACCAGGTCTTCCCTCAGGTTCTCCACCGCCTGTACCAGGGCCTGACCACTGACCCGATGGTCGATATAGCCCACATTGCCACCATTTTCATCAACCTCAGGCCGGGGGCTGATCAACAATACCCGAATGGGCAAATCCGCCTCAATGGCAGCCGTGCGCTTTCGTTTGGGCAGACGCCGCCGCACCCGCACCCCGTTGGCTCCCTGGGACAGATACCCGGTGCCATCGTGCATCATCTCCCAGGGTAGCGAAAGCAAATCACTCGCCGCTTCCCGCAAGGTCGCACTGTCATCCTCATCCGTCCCCTCTGGCGGGTCCCCATCCACCTGTACCGAAAACCGTCGGCTACCCGATTTCTGTCGCCAGGCTTCTAACGGTTCCCGCGCTGACTCCGCCCCAATGGCCGCTTTCAACAAAGCCTGCCCCCACTGGGGTAAATCGGCCTCCGTCTTCTCCGCCCGCATTTTGAATACACCCGATGGCCACTGGCAATAGCGTTCGATGTACCAGCGAATGTCGTCCAGTTCCACGGGACCCAGCGGAGCATGAAACCGATACCGACGACTGCGGATGGCCGTGCTGCTATCCGCAGGAATGTAGGTCAGTTCCGCCGTCGCCGCCGCCCGTCGCACTCCGTCTTTTTCCGTGATCTCGGGGTCAGTCAGTTCCAGCAGTAGCTCCTCCACTGGCTCCACTGCCACTGTTTGCCCAGGTTGCCAATCCTCCGGTAGCCGCTGCCCCAACGCCGCAAAGATTTTGGGCATGGCCTCATTCAGGCCCTTCGGACTGTCCTCCACAAAAATATGGATCGGCTCCACGGGGAAAAGCAGCTTCAAAATTCCAGCCTGTACTCCGGGCAGGACGACTGAAACGACCTTATAGCCTTCCGCTTTGCGTTGCTCGGCTACCTCCAAGGCCAGCTTCACCTCCCGCTGCACCCAGGTTGAACTGAGGGCATCAAGGCTGAGCACCACCACAAAATGACGGGCCGTGCCAATATTTTCCTCAATGGTTGCACTCAGCGGATCCCCCCCGTCAGCTCCCGCGAGTCCACCCACGGTAACTGGCCATGGATTTCCAGGAGTTCCCGTAGCTTTTTGACAATGTCGTCATTTTTGGACGAGTGGGAGATGAAGATGTGGTCAGTCATTGATATCACCTGGGGGCGGTAAGGGGGCGCGATGTTGTAACCGATGGGCGTTTAAACGGATTAAGCTTTTTAGGGTATACAGGCTGAATCGGTAAAATCCCTAACGTTAGATTGACTGATGGGCCCAATTTACGCAACGAGTCGTACTTGGAGCCGATGTCTTTTATAAACAAGGATGTTCGTGATGGGAGAAACTGTAACGGTGTTGTAAGTAGATTAGCGTTATTGAAGAACTCACTTTAAAACCCTGGGGAGGGGGCCCCCCGGGGGCGGCCCCCCCGTTTTTATAAATGGGTTGAAAAAAAAAAAAAAAAAAAAAA
>JBCCWF010000201.1:0-10971 GCA_039194035.1 Cyanobacteria bacterium P01_E01_bin.6
ATCGTAGGGGGTATGCCAACAAATGGAAGCATGGTTGTCCGGCTATATGACTCTGCTGTGAGAATCATCCCGCATTTCAATCGTCTGTGACTATCCCGTTTACCCGATTCCCCGAACTTTGCCAAGTCGTGTACTTATGAGAAATTAGAAATATCCGTAGAGATCTGCCAAAACACCGTCTTGGCACGTAGAACAAAGGTTTTACATATCTAGACTTTAAAGAAGTTTATAACAGTAAACTAAAGCGATAAGGTTCCGTCCACGATAGACTTTTCTTAGAAATTCTCTACCGCTCAATTGCTTCGGAATAAGCGTACATAATCAAGTAACGCCACATCACCCAAGATAAGTGCCTGGCCTTAATATACCTCGACCACATCCAGATCATCAGTTTTTACAGCAGAAGAAACTCCAGGTTCCAAATCAGATGTAGCTTATTTTCTTATCTTCATGTCTGCGTCTATATCGTTTTGTGCACCCTATGTCTTTACCAAGTTCTTTATTAACTGCAATTGAGCCTCAACTTCAGGAACTTTCTATCACTGAGCTCAAACGTCTTCAGAAAATAATCGCTCAACTTATCAAGAGTCAGGAAGACAATACCCCTGATTACTGTAAACCTGGTCGGCAGATCTTAGACCACCGACGAATTGGTCGTACCACCTATCAGCTTGAAAAAATTAAGTGTGGAAAACCAACTTGTCGATGTGCTCAAAAGAATGGTGACCTCCATGGTCCCTATTGGTATCTCTATGAGTGGAATGGGGAAAAAATCATCAGCCAATATATTGGCAAAAAACTCCCATCAGGACTTGACGTTGACTAACAAAATTCACCGCTCAGCCCTCAGTACAAGACAAAACTTACAAAAGGAGGAGAGGAGAGGGGTTGATAGTAATCACCACAACATCAACAAACCCTCATTGAACAGGTTAACCAAATTAGAGAGTAATTTCGATCGCACCTGGGATGGTACGGAGCAGGAAGTCGCTTCCACTCAAGCGTTTGCCAATCTCAAGGTGAGAGAGACGCACTTTTTTTCAGGGCGTCAGCGGGTTTGGTAGCGTCCAGTATATGTCGGAGCATGCGTCTAGAAAACAACCTGAAAACAAGCCTGAACAACAAGGATGCCTTCCTCATTATCATTACCAATATCTCCCCTGAAACCCCTGTTTCTGATTATGCTCGTCGGTAGGGAATTGAAACCCTCTTTTCTACCCTCAAGACTCGCTATCCCTTTATTTGAATGACCAATGTTCCTTTGAAAGGAATGAGCAAATTCGGAGAATGTTTATTTCTTATGTAGTCTATTAACTTACATAAGAAATAGTAGCGCCTCAAATCATCCGAACAACATAAAACCCCTACCTGACAAAGCATTCAGGCTTCAAGCTTTGTTTCGACAATGACATGGAAGAATTATGGCGATCGCCCAATTTTCCTTGGAGTGTGCGTAAGATGGAGATTATCCGTGTAGCTTGACCACTTGCTCCATGCCCAAGCTGCCCTTCTTCTCAATTGCAGAGCATCGTCTATGACTAACTCAAACCAATTAAGTCATCAAAACTGGGAAACATTTACAAACGCCTGGAATACTCAAGCGATTCGGTTACTAGAATGGCTCGAAGGAGCTGAAGCTTGCCTTGAGAAAGCGCGAATAAACGAATTTACCCCAACTCTAGCCTCTGACATTAAGCTAAATCTGACAAAACTAGATGCTGCTCAAAACATACTAAATGATATCTGCGCATCCTTTTTCGAACTAACAAATTCTAAAATTGATAAGGATCAATATACACAATTTAAAGCAGATTTAGAAAAAGTCGAAGATAGAATCAATCAACTTAACTCAGAGTTAAGAGGATTAATTAATGAAAGCATCATTAACTCTCCTAAAGAGGCAGAGTTATTTATTAATAATCATATTGAGCCAATTCCAACAGGGGCTCCTTTCATTAGCTCCATTGAGTCTCAGCTTAGAGCCGATTTATGGCATGAGCGAGACGGAATTGCTGTCTTCTCTAAAATCTCTAAAAATAACCCCCAAAATTATATCGAGCATTACATCTCAAACCCAGGAGACGTAACAATGTTGCCTTGGGATGCTGCCGAAAAAATCATCAACAACTTTGGGTTCAATACCGTAAAACTTCAGCTGATTCTTGCAGCTCATGCCATGAATCAAAACGAACCTTGGAGCGGTAGTTTTACCCTATCAGGAGATGATGTTATTAAAAATTTAGGGTGGAACAACCGTAAAGATATAACCGTTAGCCAAAAACTCTCTGAGCTAGCAGGATGTGCATTTGCCCTCGACTGTCTGCTCGTCCGAGTGGAGTGGAAAGAAGGGCAAACCAGCCGACGTAAAACACAGGTAACCGTGCAAACCTCACGGATGTGGAACATTAGTGTTAGTGCAACGGGACAAAAAAATCTTCTGTCTGACAAAATTGAAACCCTCGACAAAGTAGAACTCCAAGTACAACCAGGGTTATGGACCAAAGGATTCTTGAATCGAGGGGGAGCAAAAGCAAAACAAGCACTCTATCAATTTGGCTACCTTGCTCAAAGCGTTCTCAAAATTGATCCATACCACAATGAGCTGGCTCTTCGTCTCGCCATTCATCTCACCATTGAAAGCCGAATTCACAAGTCTGGCGAATACCGCGTTAAAACGCTCCTGCAATCAGTTCTCGTCGGATATGACGCGAAGCTTGAGAAAGCTTACTACGACCGACACAAAGCCCGTGACATAGTAAATCAGTGGAACGAAGCACTTAAAACGCTTATAAAGCTAGGTTGGAGTATTGCGTTTGACGATAACTATTTAGAATCTCTGCGGCCAAACTCAACGACTCGAAAACCAAAAGGCTACCTCAAAATTTTGCTGGAAAGTAAAATAATCATTCGCCCCCCAGAGCCTATTCCTGAGTTACTTGACCGAAGACGTCATGCAAAGGCCTTACAAAGCCAAAAAAACAAACCCACTGCCACAACACAACCGTTAACGGGAGACATTGTTCGAAGCGCTCGTAAAACACGAGGCTGGAGCCAAGCAAAACTTGCAGGTTTCCTTGGGGTTTCACAACAACTCATTTCTCATATCGAATCAGGTCGGCGAGAACCGACTCCTGACATCGAAGCAGATCTCAGAAAAGTTCTGAAAATTTCTTGACCAAGACTTATCCATTTCAACCGAATTTCTGATATTCAAGCATGATTTTTCGCGGGCTGCGCTCGCGAAAAATCATGCAACTTCATAAGTCGCGTTACTCGATAAGGGATGATGTTGACTAGGACTCAACACTCTCGTCAAAACATCGGGAAGCTATTGTTCAACATCACCTAAATGCTGTTTACTACAAAGACTCCATTTCAGGATAAATTCTAGATCCAGCAAGATCCAGACTCTATATTTCAAAAGGGTTTCAAGCTACTACAACAATTCCCGAATCGACTCACAAAAACCTGCATTCCAACTAGTACAGACTCTTGGAGATTTACACGTCGCTAATGTAACCACCCAACGAGTTACTACAAAACACAGTTGTAGTAATCAAGAAAGTCGGATAATTAGCACTAAAAGTCTTACATATCAAGGGTTATAGATTACTACAATACAGGCCGAATCACTACACAAAAACACCCGGATCGGCTCACAAAATGCCCGGATCGGCTCACATATCGATCTCTGGAACGTCTTGGTAAGTTACCATTCAAGCTTTTTACTACAGGCTGATCAGTTTGATCAAACTGATCGGCCCGAAAACACATATTCCAAAGATCAGTGAAAATCTGGCATCGATTTTCCTTTCACTATTATTTTCCAACGATGCCATCACTCTTAAGACCCTCTCAACGTAGGCACGATTGGGGTTCTTACCGTAATCAAACAACAAGCCAATACTTATTCCTCAAATTCAGCAGCGGAATCAGTCATGAGAAGGGGGTCACTGTATGACTGCCTTCCTCCCTACCCGTTGCCAAAATCCATGCCCAATTTGTACAGATACATCCGGCAAATGTCGTGAAACATCTCATGTATACCTGTGCATGACAATGGCCGATGGTCGTCAACATATTCCAGGTTTCCGATTTATTGGACGAACCAAGGACAATCTATGGGGCAAATGGCTCACCCATCACCGAGACCAAAAAAAGCCTTCAGCAAACACCCAGGAATACCTGAAAAATCGCCAATGCTTTAAGCGATCGCCTTCAACGGGTATTCCTAGTGCAACAGAACGCGATCGCCTCTACAGAAATCTCTTAGAAACCCTGACACTCGATCCCATCGATCGAGATGACCTGAACAAACGAGGGGTAACCGATGAACAAATCCAGAGGTGGGGCGTTAAATCCGTCAATCAGTGGCATCTCCTAGCTGACCTAGGGTCTCCGACACTTGCTGGAGTACATTCCAATGGACGTACCCTTAATACGCCATATGCAGGATATTTGTGCCCCATTCGAGACGTAGAAGGACACATCGTTGCATGCCAAATCCGAACTAGACAACCCAACGAAGACACACCAAAGTACTACTGGCTGACTAGTAAAACAAAGAGAACTCCTAATGGAGCAACTCCTCATTTAACCAAGGGAGAACTTCCACTCTCGGTTCATCGACCTCAGAATCCACAGAGACAGGCGATCGCCTTAGTAGAAGGCACAGGAGCTAAACCCTATCTCACAGCCGAAAAACGCCAAATCATTACCATTGGAGCAGCAGGAGGGCAATTTGCCAGCAGTCCCCACACTCTGCAAGCCACTTTAGAGACGCTCTTCAATCATAAGAAATACAAACATCCAGACCAGGTAGAAGCACAAAACAATACCCCTATCGTTCGTAGAATTGAGTTCTATCCAGACGCTGGAGCAGTCAGCAATCCCCATGTTCTACGACAGTATCGGGAAACATGGATGCTTCTGCGCCGACTCGGGTTCACCGTTCAGATCATGTGGTGGAATCAACTCACAAAAGCATCGCCTGACATTGATGAACTCAGCGAACTCAACCAAATCCAAGCGATAACAATCGAAGACTTTGAGACCATCGCTCATCAGCCCAAACACCTGCTACAACAACTCTCTACCCTCTTTAGACTAGAGAAACGTAAATCTAAATCAACCCAACCATCCGTCAAAAACCAATCCAATCATTCCATCCACTATTACAGAAGCGGAGAACGTACGAATACCTGGAAAACAGCAATTGATGACGGGTATCAATACATCTTAGATTCATCACCGACGGGAATGGGAAAAAGCTTTGATACGGGAAATCTAGACCCGCTAGAGATAGACGGTGTCCGAGGTGTTATTTACTTATCTGACCAACATCGGAATCCCACGGTGCCAACGCTCAGTAGTAAAAGCGGATGGATGGATTTAGAAGCCAGACATGCTGGACTTATCACAGAACCGTCCTCTACTCGAAGCACGCGAACTCGGAGAGCACATAAGGGAGAATTACCCCATACTCATGCAAACTGTAGCCGCACTCAAACGATTGAGGCTCTACAGACAAAGCACATCCCAGGAGCTGGAACAGCCTCTTTAATTTGCGGGGCATGTCCCTTAAAGGAAATTTGTACTCAGGCAGTCGGAAACGGATATGGCTTCTTGTTTCAACGACGGACAGCACTGTCATCTCTCAAATTCAGAGCACACCCCAATAGCATGCCAGATCCAGATGATTACCCGTATGATGAACGCCTGCTTGTGTGGGATGAACCCGGGCAAACATTCGCAGTCCGAAAAGATATTCATGTAACGCTGAGTGATCTTGAACAGGCGATCGCCACATTACTGAAAGACGAAACAACCTTTGACACTTTAAAACCGCTATTGTCCGCCCTAATTCCATATTTAGATGGGTCAGTTCAGACCGGAAAATTTGGGATATCGCATCAAGACGTCGTCAATATTTTTCCATCTCTTGAACATATCAACCTCCAGAATATTGACCAGCTACTAACTCCAAATTTGGATTTCTTAACCACCAATACATCTGAAATAACCCACGAAATTGGTCGATCAGATACAACAACATCACAGTTGAGTACAGTGCAGCAAGATGAGGCGATCGCCCATATAGCAGAGAAAAAAATACCGAAAAAATGGATTCCTGCACTGATCCAAATCCTGAACAACCAGTGGAAGGGATCGCTGTCTATTCGACAGAATATGCTTACTGTTTCACTGTTTGATCCCCGCCATAGAACGTTAGTCAAGTCGGCGAAAGCAACAATATTTCTCGATGCAACTCTCAGTAAATTCGATCTGGCGCTCAAGCTGGGATGCACTGAAGGAGAAATTTATGAAGTCCAGCAATATCACCAGGAAACTCCTCAAAATCTAACCCTTTTACAAGTAACTGATTTAGGACGAATGGGCATGCAACGAGGGAATCAACAACACCAACGGGCAAAGGCTCTAATTGATCACTATAAAACTCTTGATCCAACTACGAAGGTCATTGACTTCAAGAAATACAGTATAGACGGAGCATGGTGGCGAGACAATCGAGGAATCAATGATTTCAATCAAACAAAGACACTGATACTAGTTGGAACACCATGTCGAAACTTAATCGATCAAATATCAGAGTATGGGTTAATTACAGGAGATCACAACATCGATTCAATTGGGTTTCAATCTTATGTCAGTCGAACGATCCAAGCAGATATTATTCAAGCCATAGGGCGCTTGAGAGCACATCGAAGAAAAGAAGAACAGTTATTAATTGTTTACGTCAGTAATTTTGATATTTCCTTAGAGACGAAGAAAACCATTGCATCAGAGATTACTGTCTATGCAGCGAGCAAACAAGAGAAGTTTATCCAGGCCTCTCTCAACGCTTTTCAAACACTTAAAAAACAGCAGCAAAAAATTACTCAAACAGCTGTTTCAAAGTTAACGGGATATTCGCAACAATATCTTTCCCGATTTTGGAAATTACTACTAATGCTATTAGAAGAAATTAATAGAAAAAGTAGTAATTTATCTGAAGAAAACCAAGCAAGTAGCTATTCTGAAATAGACATTAAACTGGATAAAACTGATGTCCACTTTACTTCTATGAAGCGACCTATGACTATCAGAATGTATGCCAATCATCTTGCTAAGCTGTTATCTATTCCGTTATCGGAAACCAATTGTCGTTGTCTGGGGAGTATCCTGACAACCTATCGGCAGCGAAAAACTCTATTGATGATGTTGTCATGTTTATCAATGTCATAGAATTAGTCTCTCTGGATTGGGCGATCGCTTAATTCTGGTACAGCCGCATTGTTTATAGCCACATCTAATTCTTGTTCCAGTACTTCTGCAGAAGGCAACTGCTCTTGCAGTGGTTTAGGTAATGTGTGGGTTGACACTGCAATGGGTGCATCCAATCCACGGAGCGCATATTCTACCGTCGTTTTTCGCTTGGATTTGCATAAAATAATGCCAATAGTGGGGTGATCATCGGCATGCCGTAAGATTTCGTCTACCGCAGACACGTAAAAATTCATCTTGCCTGAATATTCGGGTTCAAACTCACCCATTTTCAGGTCGATAACGATATAGCACCGAAGCTGTACATGGTAGAACAAGAGATCCAATCGGTACTCTCGTCCATCTACCTCGATTGGATATTGATTCCCCATGAATGCGAAACCGGTACCGAGTTCAAGGAGAAAGGTTCGTATATGATCAACAAGTGCTCGCTCTAGTTCTTGCTCTTTAATGTCTTGACTAATGGTTAGAAAGTCGAAGTTATATGGATCTTTGAGCAGCTGTTGAGCTAGATTAGATTGGGGTTGGGGGAGGGTTGTTTTGAAATTAGTGATGGCGCTTCCTTGACGGAGGTGGAGTCCATTTTCGATTTGCGTCACTAAAACGTTGCGGCTCCAACCATTGCCAATGGTTGCTTGGGCGTACCAAAGGCGCTCGTTATTGGTGTTTATCTTATCGAGAAGAGTGATGTTGTGATACCAGGGAATTTGTCCAAGCACCTCTTGGATAATTGATTCGTCAGGGTAAGCTGCAGCAAATGCTCTCATGTACATCAAGTTTGTTCGTGAGAATCCCTTCATATTCGGGAATTCATGCTTAAGATCTTTTGAGAGTTGTGTGATTACTTTGGCTCCCCATCCCTCTTGTTCTTGTCTCTGCAAAATTTCTTTCCCCAGTTGCCAATAGAGCAAGACGAGTTCTCGATTGACTGCGAGAGCTGCCTTGATCTGAGCTTGCTTGATGCGAGTCTTGAGGTTGCTCAGGAATGCAATGTATGTTTTGGCGCTAGGAGAAATAGACGTGTTTTTAGGCACAGTTATGGTTTAGGCAACAATCGAGTAGGGTTCGAGTAGAGTCAATGATTTCTATCCCTTTGATGGTTTGGTAACGCTAGTTTAGTTGTGATGCTGAGCTGATTGTTTCAGCTTGATTTCGATCCACAATACCCATCATCTTATAAGCTAGCAGAGCGGCTGAGAATTCGTAGGTGTGAAATCCTTTGATGGGACTAAATTCCATGATGTCGAACCCAATAATGGTTCGCTGTTTCACGATATTTTCAAATAGTGAGAGGGTTTGATACCATCCGAGACCACCTGGAACAGGTGTTCCTGTGGATGGAAAGATAGATGGGTCGATGCCATCCACATCAATCGTAAAAAAGATATGGGTTGGGAAGTCATCGGGAAGTTCTAGGGTTGTTATGTTTTGAGGGACAAGAATATCGGCATCTAAATACTCAATGTCATACGTTTGACGAATGTTGACTTCTTCTTCACATAAGGCTCGAACCCCTAACTGAAAAAGGGGAATGTCTAATTCCACGATGCGCTTCATAACAGAAGCATGGCTGTAGGGATTTCCTTGGTAAGCATGGCGCAAATCAGCATGGGCGTCAATTTGGACAACTCCAATGTCATGTATTCCTGCGTCTAGCAGTCCCTTGATAACGCCATACGTGATGGTATGTTCACCCCCAAGAGCAATGGGAAAGTGGTTATGTTTAGCAATGGAGGAAGTAGTTAGGGCGATCGCCTTAACTACTTCCTCTGCCGATCCATCAGTATTGATAGGGGGATGTGTGTAAATGCCTCGCTGGCTCGGATTACTTTTGCCGTCCCAGGTTTCTAGTTGCCAAGATGCTTGGAGTATGGCGGCGGGGCCACGTCTTGTTCCTTCTCCATAGGACACGGATTCTTCATAGGGGACCGGTAAGATGTGGAAAAAGGCTTGATTGGGGTGGGGATGTTTGAACTCAGAGCCCAGAAAAATTGGGTATCCCGGTGCAGCAAGCTGATTAAATTCGTCCATAGCCCTTTTTGAAACGGTGTAAATGTTGAGGAAGTATAGGTTTTGCTATTATCACCTGAGTTAGACTCTGGGCATTTTTGTATCGTTTCAAGGCGGGATTCTTCCCGCCTTAAGTGATAAGCCCCCTAGATGTACTGGTGACCGCTATTCTTTTTAAGAAAGACGACACTTGAAGTCTTCATAGGTGAATTCTCGCACGATCGTCAGCTCATCCGTGATAGAGTTCCAAACGGCGATCGCTGGAAGTGGAACTCCATTAAATGTTGTGGTTTTGACCATTGTGTAGTGAGCCATGTCATCGAACATCAGGCGTTGTCCAATGTGTAGGGGTTGATCGAATGCGTAATCTCCGATGACATCACCAGCAAGACAGGATTGTCCTCCCAAGCGATAGCCGTAGGGTTTTTCGCTAAGGTATCCTGCTCCAAAAATATCTGCGCGATAGGGCATTTCTAGGGTGTCTGGCATATGGCATGTGGCTGATGTATCGAGAATTGCTAGATTTATGTCGTTATGGGTGAGGTCAAGTACTTCACTAATGAGGATGCCAGTATGAATGGCGATCGCTTCCCCCGGTTCGAGATATATCTCTATGTCGTAGGTTTTTTGGAGATGTTGAATACGCTGAATCAAGCCAGTCAAATCATAATCGGCCTGTGTGATGTGGTGTCCGCCTCCTAGGTTCAGCCAATGCATCTGATAAAGGAACTCACCAAACTGGTTTTCTACTACATCGAGGGTGCGGTCTAGGGGATCAAAGGTTTTCTCACATAGCGTGTGGAAGTGGAGGCCAGTAATGCCCTCTAGATGTTTACCATTAAATTCCGAGCGGGGAATTCCGAGGCGGGACCCCGGTGCACAAGGATCATAAATGGCTAGTGTTTCTTCGGAATGACGTGGATTAATGCGTAGGCCAATCTGGATATCTGGCCGTTGAGCCTTAGCCTGTTGAATAAGGGGTTGAAATCGTTGCCATTGCCCAAAGGAGTTGAAGATGACGTGGTTGGAAATGCGCAATATTTTCTTCAGATCCTCTTCTTTGTAGGCTACAGAGAAGGTGTGAACGTTGTTGCCGAATTGTTCATAGCCTAAGCGAGCTTCATGAAGCCCGCTTGCACATGTGCCTGAAAGGTAGTGGCTGATGAGAGGAGCGAGATGAAATAGAGCAAATGCTTTGAGTGCTAGGAGAATATGAGCACCAGATTGCTCTTGAACCTGTGCAAGGATTTTCAGGTTGTTCTCCAATGCAACTTCATCAATGACAAAACAGGGGGAGGGAACCCTAATGGGGTCGAATGAATGGAACGTGCTGCAATGAACCACAGAGTTTCGCTTATTCTAAAATTGTGTCTTGTCCCAATTTTAGAATTCCATGCGGTCGATTGATCGTCCTTGGGTTAATCCGCAATCGGATACACGGTAACAGAGGTGTCTTTTTCTATATAGCCGTTGGCAAATGCATGAAGGGACTTGCTAGAAAATAAAGTACGCATTATGTGAGTTATTTAAAGTTCTTGACGGGATCGCTGTCAAAGCGACGGACGCGCCGGGGATACGAGAAGCGCTCGACGATCTTGTCGACTACGGCATTCCCGTCGTGACATTGGTGTCAGACGTTCCGTCGTCCAAGCGCCAGCGATATATTGGAATCGATAA
>JBCCWF010000202.1:0-10953 GCA_039194035.1 Cyanobacteria bacterium P01_E01_bin.6
AAATCCGTTAAGGTTCGTTTCTTAAATTATTCATAATTATCGAATGAGATAATCTTTTTAGGATACATAAATCGAGTCAGTGAATAGAACGAAAATAAGTAAACAGAGATATCAATGTCCTTGAAAAACATCAACATCCCTGAAAGTATCAAGCTAAAACTGAATAGCTTCTTTTGTATGGCGACTAAGACAGAAGAATGTGACATTCAGTCTCGGTCGTTATTAAATAAGTAAATAGGCATCAATAAACTCACTTTAAAGAAGCTGGAAAAATTCCCTCTGGAGCGCTTCCCAGTTTTTTTGTTTTCAGTTCAATGACGCCGAATTACTTACAAACAAAAATCAATTGGTAACTATATAACGGATTCTGACTTCACATCCTGTACTAAATTCAAAAGTGCACACCTTAGATGACTCACCCACCATACTGTCTGATATAGCGGTGCTGCATTCACAGTATTCACCTTTATATTTGAGTTCTAAATTCCCACTTTCCCCGTTAGAGAAGCTTTTGACATAATTAACGTTTATATCATGCCAGCCCGGACAGTCGTGCCAAAATGAGCCGCCCATTGCCCCCCCTAAGAAGTATGGACGGAGCCGTGCGGGGTCGTCGCACCCGCTATAACATCGAGCTTCAAGCAATTTTAGTTTAGGCATAATGCAACTCCTGCAGATGGGAACAATATCACAATTTTAGTTGCTTCATTGATCTAGAAGATGAATGAAACTCTTGTCTAGTTCAGAGATGGAGATATTAGATTTAGAGTTATATGTTACGTAGTGATCAATCTATTTTATTTCTGACATATAAGTGCTAACAACTAAAATTTTGATGCCTTATATTATTAGAGATATTTGTTTCTTTTTGCAGTACCCAATCAGGTACCCTCAGAAAGGAATGTTGATTAAAGTCAAGACTTGAAATTAGAATTAATTTGAGATCAATTTTTCTTGAAGAATCAACTTCCTTGGGTCTCTTTCAAACATAATTCTTTTGGATTGAACTCTTCAAGTGGTTAAACCTTGATTGCGAGATCAGTGAGCTTTTGAGTTGCCCGAAACATAGTTTCTTTGCCAAATAGGGTAGCAAACTCATGGAAATCACTAATAAAACAAAGAAAATAGTGCTCTTCGAAGTTACTGCAAAGAGCATAATTTTGTTAATTTTCAATCGATCTTACCCCTCAATATGACAGGTTTATAAAAATCGCATGCAGGCATTACTCTTGATCAGGATCATAGACGAGGAATCGAATCTCGACTTTGCAATCTTCGGACAGATTAAAAGTACATTCATGAGGCGCTTCACCTGCCATGTCATCTGAAATAAGGGTTTTACATTCATATCTTGAATTCCCACATTTGAGAGATAGAAAGCCATCTGATCCTTCGGAGAACGTTGCTGTATAGATACCCGTGATGTCTTCCCAATTTGATGGGCAATCTTGCCAAAAGGAGTCGCCCATTGGAGAGTCTTGGAAATAAGGGCAAAGTTGTACGGCATCTTCGCAAGAACCATGACATCGAGCATCAAGTAATCTGAGCTTAAGCATATGACAAAACCAGGAATAGGGAACAACGTTACAAGTTCAGTTGCCGTATTGATGTCAGATAGAATAACAACTCTCTCTCAAACGGAGATGAAACTTGGATAAACCATTTCAGGATAGACATTGATCTATCCATATAATCATTCCTGACGTATCAATGCTGATAACTGAAGTATGCCATCGTTAGTATGAGAAGTTTTTAATTTATTTTGAAGTACCCAAGCAGGTACTCTGGTAAGAGAATATTGATTGCAATCAATGTATAGGTTCAGATTTCAATTAAAGTTCATTTGAGATCAATGATTTCCTTAATGAAAAATTCTGTTTTTTATCGTTTACGCAAGAACTGATTTTCTTTTAACGATATTATTTTCTTGTCAGACTTTGATCAAGAAGCTTGGTTTCTCAATGGCCTCGATTTGATTTTTCTACAGCATGGCTACTGCCAGATACTTGAAGATGTTTATACCTTTACGTGGTAAGCATTTGTATCAACATTGCTGATTATCAGCATCCTTATTAACTGTTGTAGTGATAAGCAATAAGGATGTAGGTTGATGATGAGCCTCTGCTGTCGGGGCGCATTATGGTGTGCTCCGACAATTGCGCAAGATGAGATTCAAAAGATTACATATCATCAACGCTCTACATTGGTGCAGAACGCTCTGCTGCGTCGATGGGTTTGCTGTCAATCCTGACAAACAGAGCCAAGGGTTCATTGTCAGCATGAATCGTTTTTGATGCCATTGATGTTTTGTTCTGCGCAAAAGCCAATCACGTCTTGCTGGCGATCAAAATTTTGAATAGGCAAAACTCGGTTTCTAGCCAAGAATCAACGATGACCCCATCTAGCAGTTTAGAAACCGGGTTTTGGATCTGTGATTTTTAGAGCATGTTCAGAGACGGTCTATCCTTCTAGGACGTTCTCGATCGTTATGAAATTGTTTGCTGTCAGTTGGTCTGGGATGATACCGTCGAGCCAGGCTAGGCGACCTTTGAAGGAGGCTCCTTTCCCAAATCGAACCAGGGTGCGATCGCCCTTTCCAACGAGTTTCAAGTCTTCAAATTCAGCACCATCGAGTAGATTCAGCGTGTCGTGTCGTATGTCGAAATCAGCGATAGTGTCGACGCCAGTTTTGGCTTGCAGGAAGAACGCATCGTTTCCTCTTCCCCCAAAGAGCTTGTCTCGCCCGTCACCTCCGGTGATCGCATCATCTCCTGCTCCGCCTCGCACGACATCGTGACCCAAATGCCCAAAAAGGAAATCAACGCCTCCTTTGCCATTGATACTATCCTTGCCTGTTCCCCCATTCACAATGTCGTCTCCTTTTCCTGCCACGAGCGTATCGTTGCCGTCGAGTCCCAGAAGGATATCGTTCTTGGAGGTTCCACGCACAACATCACGAAACAGGCTGCCCTCAATCAATCGATCAGAGACAACATCACTCAGCGATGTAACATCATCCAAATTCTGAATCAAATCACTGAGATCCCCTATTTGATTCGTATCGAGTGCTCCATCATCAAAGATGGCATCAACATAGCCAGCAAGATCAACATCGTTTGCAAGATCAACGACGTTGTCCAGGAAGGTTAGGTCAACACCAGAAAAGACATCCTCTAAGCCACCCAGGAAGCCAAGGTTGAATCCATCAAATAGATTCGATACATCCCTAAAGATATCGACATCACCGTCGTCAATCAGTTGACTCACCGCGTCAAATAAATCGAGTTCAAATACATCAACCAGGGAATCCACTGGATTCAAATCCTGTAGGTCGAGGAATGGCGTCAAGCTACCAAATACATCACTGCTATCTTGGTCGAATGCCGCCGTCAAAAAGCTGCTGAGCGAATCAAATAGATTGAGTCCAAGCAGTCCGGTGAACATATCTGCAATATTGAACAAATCAATGTCTAGAAAATCGACAACATCATCAACAATCTCGAACACATCATCAAAAAATAGAAAAGCCATGATCAACGCCTATGTCTTAATAGAACTGAAACAGGGGTGAGGATGTAAGTAGCTAGCCGTCATTAAACGTATCTTTCTAAATCCTGTGCCGCCCGCTGCGCAGGCAGCACAGGATTTAGGGTTTTGGTTTTAATGACGTCCAGGTACTTACCAGTCGATGCTGATGATTTACCCATCCTCTTAACACGGAATAAAGAACGAAATAGAACGTCTGAAGACGGAGTGATGTTGTTGGTGTCTTATCGTGTTGATGCCTCAGGCCAACGATAATTAGAACCAATTGCACGAGCGATCGCCCATCAATGATGAATTCGCCTCAATCATAAAACTGGTGTTGGACGCGATGATGTAGATAGGTGATGGTCCCTAATGTGTCACGTCTTGACTTAAATCATCATTGAATCGGCATGGATGTCATAACGGTCTGAAGACATTGCCTAGCAAGAATCTAGAGTTCATTGGATAATCAATGTCGGTTCAGTTTCTAGCGTCCACAGCATGTGTTTCATCACAATTTGTCGATGGTGGTTGTGCCAATGTCTCAAACGGTCGCCCCTTGCGTCGTTTTCGTGTCACTCGCCGCTTCAATCGTGAGTTGCTGCCTTAGTTGACGAACATTAAGTGTATATACTTATCTATGGGTTTATGTTTGCGCTGACGCAGTTGCATCGATTCACTGTATGGATCGTCTGTTAACGGGTCTGAGGAGTTTGTCTGAACGCATCTGCTCCAACTAGATGCACGCATTCATTGTCAGAGTTGGTATTCATTTTCAAAGTTGGTCGATTTCAAAGTTGGTCGATAATCAGGGTTGGTTAGAATGACGAATCAAAGCCTCCTCGAAAATCAGGCTCAGCGGCCCAGAAAATCTGAGGAGGCGATCGCCCCTCAACCTCAGCAGAGGTTGCTTCAAACGATATCGTTTGTGCTGATTGGGGTTGGCATTTTGCTCCGCATGCTGCAGTTTTCGACAGGCCGTTCCTTGTGGGGAGATGAAGCGAAAATCGCGCTCAATATTGTTAATCGCTCCTATCTAGATCTCACGCAAGTTCTCGACTATAACCAGGTAGCTCCCATCGGGTTCCTATGGGTCGAAAAGCTATCCACACAGATTTTTGGTGCGACAGATTTTGCGCTCCGCGTTTTTCCCCTCGTCTCGGCGATCGCCGCGTTGTTTCTGGTGTATCACCTGGCCAAGCGATATCTCAACCCTGTCGCTGTGCCTGTGGCGATCGCCCTTTTCGCATTCCTCTCCCGACAAATCTATTACTCGTCCGAGATCAAGCAATATTCTAGCGACGCGATGATTGCGTTGCTGTTGGTGAGTGTGGTTTACAGCACATCCACTGCATTAACAAGACGTCAAGTCATTACGTTTTCGGTCGTTGGGGCGATCGCCGTTTGGATGTCCCACCCGTCTATTTTTGTATTGGCCAGCATCGCACTCACGCAGATTGTGGGGCAGATCATCCGAACTATGCGAGACCATAAGCCCTTGCACCTTGGATCGTGGTTCATTATATACAGTATTTGGGCCGCGAGTTTTCTAGCCTTTTATGTTTTGTCATTGGGTGAAAATAGCGGCAACGATACGCTGTTGACCTCTTGGGCCAATCGCCGTGCATTTCCAGCCACCTTTCCTGATCTCGATTGGATGTTCTATTCCCTCAAGCGCTTTTTTCGAAAGCCGCTTGATTTTCCAGAGCCTTTCTTCAATATGGTGGCGATCGCCGCCTATATTGCCGGGATGGTCTCGCTTTGCAAACGAAAAGCCGATGGGGTGTTGCCGCTCTTTTTGCCCATCATGCTGACGCTTGCAGCAGCCTACTTATATAAATATCCGTTTTACAGTCGGGTCGTGACGTTCCTGGTGCCGTTTTTTGTGTTGATGATGGCTGAAGGCGTATCGTGGCTCGTTAACGCGAAGTCTCGCCCTGGGTTTACCAAAACGGCAACGTCGTTTGTGGGGTTTGTGTTTATTGGCCTTTTGCTCTATGTGCCTGCTTCCCAAGCACGGGCATACCTCACGCCCCCCGTTACCGATGAGGAAGTGAAGCCAGTGCTGGCCTATATTCAAGAGCACTGGCAGCCCAATGACCTAATTTATGTGTTCCAAAAGAGTCAGTTTCAGTTTGAATTTTACCGAGAGCAGTTTGGGTTTCAGCCAGAAGACTATGTGGTCAGCGTTGACCCGGATCAGTATGTGGAAACCAATTTTGCCAAGGTGAGGCAACTGTATCGCAAGGATTTGCGCCAACTCTGTGGGCGCGATCGCGTCTGGGTGATGATCTCCGATTTCAAAATTCGTCCCCAAACGCGTTTCATGCTGGATCATGTGGATACATTGGGCGATCGCCGTGATACCTTCCAGAGCAATACCCCAGCCTCGGTGACGTACCTATATGATTTGCGTGAATGTTCCGGGAAATAGCCCCAGGCAATTGTAGGTCGTCGTCGTAGAGGCGTACATCTGTACGCCCCTGCCTATACAAACAGGCGATTCACTACGCAACTGAAACCAGGTAAGAGCGGTGACGTCAATTCATCTTTGTCGAGCAACGTCGCGATCAATGCTAACTGTCCTTCCTTCCGCCGATAGATTTCTAGCCGCGTTGCAAACCGATCGACAATCCAATATTCCTGAACCCCTTGAATGGAATATAGCTTCAGCTTGGCCTCGCGATCGCGCCGAATATTTGCATCTCCTGGCGACAGCACCTCGACAATTAGCTCTGGAAATGCGGTTAGGTGTCCTGCGTCATCTTCAATTAATGCCAACCGCTCTGTGCTCACCCATACCACATCGGGAATCACATTATCGCTATCCGACGGAATAATCCCTGGTGCTGGAATCGCTTCACCCAGACCTGATTCTTCTGACCAACGATCCAGAAACCTGTGGATTTTGCCGCTGACCTGCTGATGCTTCCGATGGGGCGATCGCGTCACAAATAACTCTCCATCAATCAATTCATAGGTTGTTCCTTCGCTCTGTGGCAACACATCAAGATCCCGAATTGTCCATCGAACACGCTCAACAATTTGATTCATCGTGTCTCTTGCTCGTTGGCTTCTACAACTCTGCCAAGGATTAATCGACTTGACCAATCCTGTCCTTATTCTACTGATCTCGTTGCGCACCCAAAAAGGCTGTAATTTATGTATGCACACGAGAGACATGAACTGTTGTGAAAACTTAATGGTGTGTCGCACTCTACTGTTGCTGCATCTTTTTAGGGCTAACGCTTATCCGAAGTTCAGATACATAGAGAGGTGTGCTAACTAGAACAACAAAAAGCTTCTGGAACTTGGTATGGTGATCTCGAATTGATTCTGATTGAATTGCTCTGGTCTATCGTTCGCTATGGTGTTATTTCAATTCAGCCAATATCGAGTGCTTCGGCAGATTCCTCTACTCATTGCAATGGTGAGTCTGCTATGTGTTGCTTGCCCAAACATTGCCAAAGCCGATTTGCCTGCCGATTTATCGATAGAGGCCATGGTGGGGGCGATCGCCCCTTTAACTGAGGTGACTGACGGCATAACGGCTGAGATCGCTGATGAGCTTGTCCGCGACACTGCACTCACCGCCCTGGACGAGACAAACCCAAAGACGGTGAAGATTGATGGCTCCAACATGATGGAGTCCATTAACCAATCACTGAAACAGCGCTTTGAACAGGAATTTCCAAGTACGGCAGTGACCCTTGACGTCAATGGTACAGAGTCTGCGCTGAAGGCACTCCTGGATGACGACATTGATTTGGCTGCTATTGGACGTCCTCTCACCATTGACGAAAAGGCTCAGGGACTCGTTGAGATTCCCATTAGCCAAGACCAAATTGCGATTATTATTGGCCGTCAAAATCCCTTCAACGGCCATTTGACTCTGGAGCAGTTCGCCCAAATTTTTCGCGGAGATATTACAGACTGGGCTGAGGTCGGTGGCACTCCTGGCCCCATTCAACTCATCGATCGCCCCGTCGATAGCGACACTCGGCGGGTGCTAGAGCAGTACGGCCTTGTGGCTGCGGGAGAACAGGCCGTTGGTAAACAGGTGGTGCGGCTGAAAACCGATGATACTGCCGAGGTCATTCGAAAATTAGGAGTCGGCGGCATTAGCTATGCGATCGCCAGCCAAATCGAAGGGCAGCGTCGCGTAAAACCTGTGAAGATGGCGGTGTTGCTGGATACGCTACCCGCTGACACGCTCTATCCCTATTCCCAGGTTCGAGGCTATGCCTACAAGAAAGAATCTGAAGCAGCCGTTTTGCCCTTCGTTAATTTTGCAACGGGAGACGCGGGTCAATCAGCCGTTCTCACCGCAAAGTCGGCTGAAGCCAAAGCAGTTGCCCAAGCATTAAGACCTGCATCCCTGGCGACGATTGTGCAAAAGAGGGGCCGACCTAGAACTGGGGCGATCGCCACCAGCACTGGCACAACGGGCAATGATAGTCCCATTTGGCTATTGTTGTTCTTGCCTATCTCCCTCTTATTGTTGTTATTGTTCGTTGCAAAGCGACAGCAATCGCCATCAGGAACGGAAGATGTCGGCTCATCAACTGAATCAGCAGCCGTTCTCGCGAAGGAATCCCGGCCCGATCCGGCGGTTACCAGTCGTGGGGAGACCGTCATTGGTGCAGAGGCAACATCGCCTCCAGTGACGAATGCCACACCTGTCCAACCGCTATCGCCAACGACTGATGAGGTAGCTCCAGCTCCTGAGCCAGCGTCCTTGACTGATTCCTTGACTGGCGAAGCATTGCCTTCGACAGAGATGACAGACTCCGAAACGGAGGTGTCAACGGCGCAGGAGAGGTATGAGCAGGGTTGGGGTTGGCTGGATGCCAAGCGTTATGACGATGCCTTACAGGCTTTCGAACAAGCCCTTTCGAACGATTCAAATTTCTACCTGGCGTGGATTGGGAAGGGTCGAGCGTTGTTCGGGCTACAGCGGTATACCGAGGCGATCGCCAGTTTTGATACCGGGTTTGACTGGCTCACCAACCTCAATGCATCCATGGTGCCAGGTGGACTGGAGTTTGTCGCCATGGCATGGCTCTATCGAGGATGGGCCAAATTGAAACTAGGTCAGGCTGACAGTGCATTAGGGGATCTGAATCACGCCATTGCCTTTGATGGAACATTGGTCGATGCTTGGATGGTCAAGGGTGATACGTTGTTGGCTCTTGGACAGGTAAATGAGGGCAACGCCTGCTACGCCCAAGCTTCAGCCCTTCGAACTGATACGTCCATCCCAGCAGATGACGTGACAATAAGCGGTGGGACTGTTGTTCCACTCGTTGAGCGAACGCCGACTATTCCAGTCACCCCATCTGCTGAATCTCAGGGTGATGTGACGATTCCTGCTCACGTGGACTGGGACATGGCCGATCAAGTCTATCAACACGGCCTGGGCTTACTGGATAGCGGGCAGATCCAAGAGGCGATCGCCTGTTTCCGGCGAGTGGTTGAGCTGAATCCCTCATTCTATCTAGCATGGTTGAAGCTCGGTTCGGCTCAGCTAAAAGCGGGGCAATTCCAAGAGGCTCTAGAATCCTATGACCGTGTCATTGCCCTGAAGTCTGATGAGCCTGATGCCTGGGTTGGCAAAGGAGATTGCTTGACGCTTCTGGGGCGTTCGGACGATGCTCAACCCTGTTATGCTGAATCAGCCACGTTAAGGGGCGATCGTCCAACACCCGATACTCCAAGCGATCAGGGTTTTGTTTCTCCCCCCGCGCCCCCTAGCCTCGGCTCAATTGGTGTGTCGGGAAACGGTTCTCCAGCAGCGACTCCAGCAGCAATGCAGCGGAGACCCCCAGGAGAAGGCACCGTTGCGGCTGACTCAGCGCTGTTGGATTTGGTGGTTTTGGTGAATACCCAAGCATCGCTTCACGATGAGGTGCAATCACTCTCACAGGCTGTCGAAGGGGCGATCGCCACAGCCGCATCGGGTCGTTCGGCGGATGCACGAGTGACCTGGCTCGGAACCCATGGATCCCTCGAAGGAACTCCAATTCAGGAAGGGGTCGTGGATTATCTCAGTCGCATCAGCAAACCATCCCTCACAGATGCGTCAACAGACTCAGCATCAGCGTCACAGCTCATCACGAGCCTGATTCAGCAATTTGATTGGCGACCAGGCTCAGCGCAATCTCTTTTCTATATTGGCAATGATGTGATTGGAGATGGGGCACCAGCTGAAAGCCTCTCTATGATGGAGGCCGTGAAGAAAACAGGCACCATCATCAACACCTACCTTGTCAAAGCCAAGAGTCCATCAGGAGCAGCGGCTGAAGCCGAATATACCCAACTGGCCCAAATGACTGGAGGTCTTGCATTTACCGATCAGGCTGCGGTTCGAGACTTTCGAGATGTACTAGAACAGGTGATTGACAGTGGATGTCGGTTTTGTGTGCATCGCCGTTTGACGATTCATAGCCAACGAGACTGCTATGAACTGGATCAGGGACACATTGATCATCTCCAAACCACGGCCAATTCAACCCCATTGAGTCCTGGTTCCTACATTATTCGTATTAAAGACGGAGCCTTTAGCTACTCGGAAAACAATTCTCACGTTGACCCAGAACCTTGGGTGATGTTGTGGATTTATGGCGGGCGATTTGTGAATCAGAAAACCAAGGTAGAGGTTGGAGCCACCTGGGTTGCTCTCAACGGCTACAATGACACCCTGAAGTTGGAGGTTTTAGAAGCAACAACTCTATGTGCCCTCTTCTTAGATACCTACAAAGATGATAATTCTGGGCAAATCACGCTGTCTGTCTTAAAGAGCGATGATTAACTAAATAGGTCATGAGCATCTGGTCATGAGCATCTATTCATCTCATCAACGAATTCATCAACAAAATGTAGGGGGGTGCTGCCTGGTCTGAACGGAATGCTGTTAAAGGGTTGGATGAGTTGATGACGTTAGTGTTGATGACGTTAGTTGGGTTAACAAAGGATATTGCGTTATGCGGTTAGTTGTCGATAGTCGAGAAAATTGTTACGTGTTGGACGAGCAGCGGCTAGCAGCACTGCAAACCACCGCGAATTCGACGCAGCTCGATCCGGGTACTTATATCATTCGGATTGAGAAGGGTGCATTTAGTTACTGGACTGAGAATCAGCAATTTTCTCCAGAACCATGGGTGCTGCTCTGGATTTACGGAGGTATCGTGATTAATAAGAAGACAAATAGTAAGGTGGGGACAACCTGGTCTTCTCTCAACGGTTATGACGATGCATTGACCCTCGATGTCTTGGAAACGGCAACCCTCTGCGGGCTGTTCTTTGACACCTATAAAGCAGACAATGCTGGAGAAATAACCTTGTCGATTTTGAAGGATCGATAAGTGGTAGTGGTAAGTACCTGGACGTCGTTAAAACCAAAACCCTAAATCCTGTGCCGCCCGC
>JBCCWF010000203.1:0-10903 GCA_039194035.1 Cyanobacteria bacterium P01_E01_bin.6
AAGGATTGGTGCCAGGAGCATGGACATTCGGAACTGGCCACTGACGCAGAACTTACCAACACACGTGCCCAGAGCTTTTACGAACAACTTGGTTTTGAGCAGGTAGATCGGATTGTGGAATACAGGTTCGAACTCCGGAAAACATAACAACCCACTGGAATCGGACACATATAAGCTCTTGCAACTTAGTCAAAACGATCGCCACCCGATACATACAATCACATCGATCTGAGCAATGACATCAGCACAAAAGCACATTCAATTACTTGCATACAGCTTCGTGACATGGTTCGCGTTCTACCTCATCGGGCTCCCTGAGTACTACCAGCAGTGGTATTTATGGGCAAAGGTTTTAGTTCTGTTCATTGTGACGATAATGTACTTTCCAATCACGCGATACACGCTGGAAAAGTACTGGAGCGACGGAAGGCACTTAGCAAATTCGTGCTGGCTTGCTCTTTATCTGACGCTTCCACTGTTTGTTTACGACTATCTGCTGCTCGGCTGGTACAAAGGCTTTGGGATAGAATTTGTGAGGCCGTACTGGTGCCTCACGTTCTTCTATTTCTCTTTTTGGATTCAGTTTCCTGCGATCGGTTTATGGATGGAAAGAGAAATCCTCCGTACCAATGAAAAAGTAGCTACTGAAAAGATGGCTGATGTTAGCTAACAATGCGCTGCGCCAAAGTGTTGGGATCTCCGCTTCCTATGTTTCGTAAATTGTTCGCCACCGCCCAGTGAACTTGGTCGTTATGAATCCAAATCACACTGGTGACCCATGACTCCCAAAGTCTCCGTATTCATTGCTACGAGCCTCGACGGCTACATTGCACGCTCGAACGGTGACATTGATTGGCTCGATACGGCCAATGCAACGGTGCCCGACGGAGAGGATTGTGGCTACGGTGAGCTGATGCATTCTATCGATGCATTGATAATGGGACGCAACTCATACGAAAAGGTGCTCTCGTTCGGTTCTTGGCCCTACGGGGATACACCGGTCACGGTCCTGAGCCGCAATCCGATCGCATTCCCGGATGATTTACCGAAGACGATTCAACACTCATCGGAAAAACCTCGCGAACTGTGTGAACGACTATCGGGTGAGGGTGTAGGACACATTTATATCGACGGAGGCAATACGATTCAGCGGTTTCTAGCTGCCGGGCTAGTTGATGAGCTTACAATCACAGTCATCCCTATAATTCTCGGAGACGGAATCCCGCTCTTTGGCCCAACCAAATCAGACCTATCGCTGACCTGTGTTGGAGCAAAGGCTTACGAGTTTGGTTTCGTCCAACTGAAGTACACTATCCCTAAATGATGTATGACAAAGCCGTGAACCGGAGCACTCAATCACGCGGCAACTGAAATCAAAATGTTCTGTTTGTACCCGGTTACTCCAGTCGTTAGACATTTTGAGTTATTCATTACTTTTAGAACTAAGTATTTGGGAGAATTGAGCATGAAGATCGGTTTTTGGGGTAGTGGGAACATGGCGCGCGTACTCGGAGGTGCTTGGTCAATAGCGGGGCATCAAGTAGTTTTTGGGTCGCGTAGTGACAAAAGGTCTAATGATGTAGCTGGGGAAATTGGATTTACTGCAACTGGTGAGACAAACGATGGAGTTGCCGAATCTTGTGAAGTCATTGTTAGTACCGTGCGTTCCGTTCCTTCTAGTTTCTTAAAGACAACCTCAGCATTGGCGGGCAAAGTTATCATCGACTTAAACAATCGAGATTTTCCCCGTGAGTACAAGCCCGAAGAGTTTCTAAATTCCCTAGCCGAAGCAACTCAGAAGGATGTTCCCTCGGCCAGAGTTGTAAAAGCATTGAATAATCAGGCGATGGAGGTCTTTAACTGTGATGCTGCAGTTTTGAGAGAAACGGGTGTGCAAGCGTTCATAGCTGGGGACGATGATGAAGCCAAACAAATCACAAGCGGATTGCTGAATGATTTGGGACTTAAGCCAATCGATTATGGTCCGTTGTCGAATGCATGGTTGCTAGAGTTACAAGCAGATATTCTCAGAACTTATATGTTCGCGACTGGAAATGCGCTTGTTACCCCAGGCTTTATTGAGGCTCCTCAGGCTGAACCCAGATTTGGAGAGCGTCGCAAAGGCACATATTAAAATGCCTAACCATTCAGCTGGAGCAGACTGAATGAAACTCTCAATGAGCATGCGAAAGTCTTGAGCAGCCGCCCAGCCGGAGAGTTGGCAGCAAAGAAAGCATGAATGAATCATTACGGGCTGAGTTACTAGCTATGCGAGAGAAGGGTGTATCTACTCGTACTAGTCTCGTTGAAAAGGGTGAGCTAGCTGAAAACGAATATCACCCTGTCATGAAGTCAGTTCATGAAGAAAACAATAGGAGAATAAAATAGATAATTGCAAACTTTGGGTGGCCGCTAGAGAGTGAGGTGGGTGAAGATGGTGCGGAGGCCGCTTGGCTAATTGTGCAACATGCTGTTTTAGAACCCGAGTTCCAAGAAGAATGCATCAGTTTGCTCAAACAGGCTGTTGAAATAGGTGAGGCTAAAGGATGGTTTCTTGCTTACTTGCAAGATAGGGTTTTAATCTGTCAGGGAAAACCTCAAGTATATGGCACACAGCATGAAATAGTTAACAGGCGTATGACACCTATGGCAACTGAAAATCCGGGTGAGGTCAATAAAAGGAGACAGTTATTAGGCATATGGTCACAAGAATAACATACTACGTTTATCCAGAAAGAGTATGACAATATTCAAATTAATAAGGCAAAGTAAACTGCATAGTCAGCCAAGGAGAATATGTCTGTTCGGATACCCTTCGGTATTACTTCCGTGTACTGGCAAGTCTGAAATCCCTGCTGCAATATGTACCTATAGCGTTAATCCAAGAATTAAGAGGATCGATGAATTTAGAAACGCTAGTAGGAAAATGGTCACTAATTGGAAGTATTTCAATTAATAGCGAAATATCTTTTGTTGGAGGAGAGCCGGAGCCGAATGGAGTCAAAGACTGGTTAAACGGTTCGGGAAGAGAGCTTGTTGAGACAATGAATGCTACTTCAGGTCTGACTTTAGAACTATGTTCTGATAGCACGTTTACAGAAACAAAATATGGGAATCCAGCGGTCTACTGGTTCAGTGATGAAGGTGTTCTCGAATCGGAGGTCGTACCGTTTAACGGTCTTGTAAAGGCTAATGAGTTTGGCTTCTTTTTACAACCAGATGAAATCTCCTCCTGGGCTACTCCAACGGATAAATATGGAGTCATTTTAAGATACGACGATGGGGACACCAAAATTTGCGATCGCCTGTACCTGTCAGAAGGAAAACTGATTCGCACTATAAACGTTGTAACTGACGAGCTTTATTTAGATCGCATTGTCATCGTCTATAAAAACTCGTAGTATTAATGCCTCTAACACAATACATCCGAGAAGAAACGAATACACTCCTTTCGTTTGTCAGCAGGAACTGCACTGTGCATATCAAAGCTATTAAGAAGAGCTATTTAGAATGGGCCGAAAGCGGTGCTGTTCAAATATGCTGTCTATACTTCGAAATTAGATGGACTGAGTAATGATGAGGAGGGACTAAGCCATGATGAGCCGAGAAGAGTCAATGGCAAGGATAGAAGCAGTCTTTAATGCCGCATCCGATCGCTTTGATGCTCCAGCCTTATCGTTCTGGAAGCGCTTCGGACAACAAACGGTCGATCGCCTCTCGCTGGGTTCCGGCGATCGCGTTTTAGATGTTTGTTGCGGCACTGGTGCTTCCGCTTTACCTGCCGCAGTCAGTGTAGGTCCCACCGGACAGGTGCTGGGTATCGATCTGGCCGAATCCCTCTTGGACTTGGCACGTAATAAGTCTCAGCAGCGAGGCCTGAATAATATTGAATTTCGATATGGTGATTTTGAAAAGCTAGATTTACCTGATGAAAGCTTTGATGCAATTATTTGTGTTTTCGGAATTTTCTTCGTTCCAGATATGACTGCTGCAATTCGAGAACTTTTGCGGATGCTTCGACCGAGCGGGAAACTAGCCATTACCTCTTGGGGGAAGAACATCTTTGAGCCTGCAAATCAGATGTTTTGGAATGCAGTTGAAGCTGAACGCCCGGACTTAGTGACAACATCCATGCCATGGGAACAGATTAGCAATCCTGCTGCATTGCAAGCACTTCTAGAAGCTGGTGGCGCAACGCTGATCGAGATATTCGCAGAAGAAGCCACTCATGAACTGACATCTCCAGAAGATTGGTGGACGATGGCTCTGGGAGGTGGATATAGAGGGATAATCGACCAATTCGATCCGGCAGCCAAGGAACGGTTCCGACAAGCTAACCTGAACTTTCTTCAGACTAATAAAGTTAATTCGCTGGATGTAGATGTTTTATATGCAGTAGCGCAAAAGGGCCACGATGAGGGATGAGTTCTATTCCACAGCATTCAATTGTGCTGAGCCAGAATAAATAGCGATCGGCAATCTTCGACGGAGAGTTCTCGTAGATTTTTCTTTGCGAATCAAGCTTTGAGCTGGCTCCACACCCCAGACATTACAGCGGATTGCTATCAATGCCTGTCTTACTTATTAGCAGACTCTTGATGGGTGCCATACCAGCGGACAGCCAGTTCATATAGCTGGTCGAGAAAACCAGACAATTCCTTACCCCGTTCGCTCATTGAATAGGTGACTTGTGGCGGAATTGTAGGCTTGTAATCCCGATGGATCAGTTCAAGTGACTCCAATAGTCGCAGACGCTGCGTCAGCATCTTTGTCGAAATTCCCTCCACCTTTCTTTTCAACTCTCCGAACCGCTGAGGACCGTTCGTATCCAGAATCCAGAGAATGTAAAGCGTCCACTGGCCTGCGATGTGTTTGAGTAATGTTTCTAGAGGGCAGGATTGAGTTTCAGTCATGTCTTGGAAGCCATCGAAGTAAGTAGGTTACTATTTGGTGCCTACTTTACTTTAGTAAGTGGGTTATTTACTGTCGAGATCGGCAATGACATTTCTGACCGCACTAGTATGACCAGCATTTTGCATCTTGACGCCAGTCCCCGTGGAGAACGCTCTCGTTCTCGCCAACTTGCCCATGCATTTATGAACGCGTGGAAAGATCGGTATCCAAAGGCCGAGACAATCTATCGTGATTTACGTCAAACTCCGATTCCTCACATTACTGAAGAGTGGATTGAGGCTGATTTCACACCAGCAGCAGCTCTCACTCCTGAAATGAAGGAGCGACTGAGTTTTTCTGACGAGTTAGTTGATGAATTTCTGAATGCCGATCGCTGCGTTTTTAGCGTGCCGATGTATAACTTTAGCGTTCCTTCAAACTTCAAGGCATATATCGATCAAATTGTGCGTGTTGAGCGAACGTTCACCTTTGAGAATGGGCAGGGGAAAGGACTCGTTAACAATAAAAAGGTGATGTTCATTACTTCCCGAGGCATTGAGTATAGTGCAGGTTCTCCATACGAAGGCTGCGATAGCCAAGAACCTGCCCTACGTCATATTTTCCAGTTCATGGGCGTTTCGGATATTCAATTCGTTCATGCGAGTGGCTTGGATATGGGCACCGAGGCAGAACAGCGGAGTATGGGTGAGGCACATGCCAAACTCCAAGAGTTAGCGATGCATTGGTAGTTCAACCAGCATATCGATCGCATCTCAGCTCAGTCCTAGAAATTCTATTATTGAAAGGCTTGATTTAGCTATGCCTAAGTCTTTGAAAAGTAGATGCGATTATTCATGTGTGTTTTGATAGCTGGAAGTTAGGTCAAACAGTGAGTCCAGAAGATATTATTTCAATAATTGAGACCACACTTTGCGGTGTGGTGCCCAAAGAAAGTTGGGGTGAAACATCATTGTTTTACAATCCAGGCATGATTTTGCCGAACGGAGTCTATTTCTGCACCCTCAAGTGTAAAAATGGAAACAACGATCGGGCATCAGCACTCGATCGCGCAGGAGTATTCAGAGTTGCCATAGGTCTGCATCCAGAAACATACATGCGCTTGTTTGGTCCAAAGCCAACTCGCCCTGCAAAAGGGGGGGTAGTTTTGACCGATTGCAATTATGACTTCACAACACTAGATGAGTTGATGCCCCATCCTATCTATGCTTGGATGGGCTGGGCGCAAATACTGTGTCCAAGTTCGGCCCAGTTTGAACGTATTTTTCCTTTGATAGAGGAAGCCCATCAGGTTGCAGTCGAGAAGTTTAAAAGGAAGACTGTAAACTATTCAAATATCGTTGAAAGGTCTGAATAAGTTCCAAATGCCAGACTTCATCGCGCTATAGCGATCGGCAATTCTCGTTGGAGAATTCCTTAAGCATCTTTCCTTACCAAGCAGAGTTTTTGATATCTCCACAATTTAGATCTTACGGCGGACACTATAGCTAATACGCCTCGTAGCTTTTTTCTTCAATAAATTCCGAGCGATAGGTCGTGTTGAGCTGTCGTTTTAACGCTGCCCGGCGATCGTTTTGGAGGTAAACAGAGCGAGCTTGATAGATGAAATCTTCTCCGAAATCCTTCTCTTTTTCTAACTCTCGAATTCGATCCTCAATATTCCACAGCAACCCATTGATCGATTTCAACGCTGCAACTTCTCCGTCATCAATCTCCAAGCCCGATAGCCGCAAGACCTCCCGCAAGCGATCGAGTTCCAGTTGAGCATTGTCTTTCTGCCGATCGCCCTTCAAACGCTCCACCTTAATTTCTAAAATCGTGATCTTATCAACCAGTTCTCCGATCGAAATGGGGACGCTCAGATTCACCTTTTGTACCGTCTCCACAACCATCATTCCTTTACCTCCTTCAGATAGCCCAGCACTGTCCAGAGTGTGCACCGCATCTCCATCTCTCATATCGCCATCTTTCCTATCGCCCTCTGTAACCAAGCGATCGCTAACCGAGTTCCTCAATGCAAGCTGCACCTTCTCCATGACTTTGGCCCAATCTTCCGCCACCTGCTGGCGGAACGATTTCGACTGGAGATAGCAAGCAATCCTGTCACCCGCCAGCCTCCAGCACCATTCGGAAATCTGCTTCAATAGGATCTAGGTGGGCATCTCCAATCCATCTGAAAATGGGCCATAGACATATTGGAGATAATTACCAGATCGCAATTCATCACGATCACCGCCGTATCCACAAAATCTCAGGCGCGATCGGCTTCAGGCTGAGCCTCGCTCAATGCCGATTGAAACGAGCATTGCTCCATTTGTTCTGGCCCCGCACTTTTCAGAGTGCTTGAATTTTCCAGTAACTACTTTAGAGCTCGGATGCTTACGTTCAAAACCTGAAAAGTAAAGACTTGCGCGAAGCGAGCGAACTTGAGAGCATCCTCCCCCCCTTGTTCGCAGAGCTATACCAACTCATTTTGAAAGCTGTCACCACCTTCTTAGAGAGCTATGATTGGTGACAACATTCTAAGATTGGCCTGAAATCGCTATTGGAAATGACGGCTCGCGATTACTCACTCATGCCTATCCATGCATTTGTTGGATTACCAAACACAGAAGTGGGACATGACCAGCATCCCGGAACTGCAGTGTCGCACCAATCGATAGCATGAATGATTGGCTGTGATGAGAATGAGTGTAGTCGGACTAGTAATCATGGCAGCCAATTTACATTACTGACAGGGGATCGCCAAGGCTCGTGCTCGTCGTAACGAATACTTAGTAAAATTCAGGGCAGATGACCGACCGACCGCAATACCGTCCCCCCTAGCTAAAAGTGGTTCCCCCATGAGGAAGCAAGAAAATAGGGAACAACATCTAAATGCTACTCATATCGGAAACGACCTCGCTTGCTTTAGGAACTTAGGTAAAATGACGTTTAGAATAATAAGACCCAAGAACTCTCAGCACTCTCTTTTGAATCACTTTCAAGTAGTATTTTCATAAAGAAAGATGAGTACAAAAAACATGTAAGTCACTCTTATTACCGCATCATCACGCAGTACAATCAATGAGAAATATTTGATACCATGCTTTTTAGACAAGCAAATAATTAAACTTTTCAACGAGAACGGAGAAGGTATTTAGAAGAATAATGAACAGAAGAAGTTTCTTGCAAAAGTCTTCTATCTCCTTGATACTTTTGTCTTCAGGTTGCTCATATTCGAATCTAAATCGTAGATTAGAAAACCCTGAGAAGACAAATATATTAATGATATGTGTAGATGATTTGACTGGTTGGCCCAGCCCGCTAGGCAACAGTACTGTTGCTAAAACTCCATCTTTAGATCGCCTTGCAACCTCCGGAACGACATTCTCAAAAGCATATTGTTCTGCTCCAGCTTGCGGTCCTTCCCGAGCAGCGATATTAACTGGTATGCCTCCGACAACAACTGGTTGTTATGTCAATGTAGATCTATGGACTAAAGTTATCCCTGAAGCAATAACCTTGCCAAGGTTATTCAGAGATTCAGGCTACTGGACAGCCGGGTTTGGAAAAATTTTTCATCAAGATATCCGGAATGACGATCCAAAAGCGTGGGATGAACGTGCTTATGATGTGAGATTGCCGATTCCTAGCAATGCTCCTCTGAATGGTATTAGTGAACTATGGGAGACTAAAGGCTCTTTTGATTGGGGCCCTATCGAAATTCCCGTGGAAGAGATGGACGATCACAAGCAAGTCAGTCGAGCTATAGAGTCTATTAATAAAGAAAGAGACAAGCCCTTTTTTATTGCATGTGGAATCTATAGACCTCATTTGCCCTGGTACGTACCCCGTGAATTCTTCGATTTATATCCAATGGATTCAATCGAAGTCCCAACTGTATTAGAAGATGACCTGGATGACGTTCCAGCAATGGGAAGAGCTTTTTCGGTGAGCTCAGAGCATCAAATAATTCTTGAATCGGGACAGTGGAAAAATGCAGTACAAGCTTACTTGGCTTCCCTTTCATATGCCGATTTTGAAATTGGACGTCTGATTGAGGGATTAAATATCAGCGGCAAAAAGGATAATACTTTAGTCGTTTTATGGTCAGATCACGGTTGGCATTTTGGCCCTAAAAATCATTGGAGAAAATTCACATTATGGGAGGAAGCAACAAAAAGTGTTCTGATCTTTGCAGGTCCAGGAATTGCTGAAAATAGGAATTGCGACAAGCCGGTCAGCTTGCTTGATATTTACCCAAGCCTGTTAGGCTATACAGGAGTTGACAAGCCAACTGAGCTGATTAGTGGTCGTAACTTGTTACCGTTATTAGCTAATCCCGACCTAGATTGGAAGCATCCTGTGGTGTCAACCTTTACATATGGCAACCATTCAGTCCGCTCAGAGTCTTATCGTTACATCCGATATTCTGATGGTGGCGAGGAGCTATACGATCACAATTCAGATCCAAATGAATGGGTGAACTTAGTCCCTCAAGGTGGGAATCAAGAAATAATTGATAGTTTGGCAGCTTTTCTTCCGCAGACTGAAGCGCCTGCTGGCGCCAGCTATCCACATTTTGAAACAGCGTGGAGAGAAACATCTAGACAGCAAAGGTTCTTGAACCCATTTTCCGCTCATGAGAGGTTCGATTGATTATCACTAAGTAGGTCTTTAAAATTAGTGTTGCATGACCTTCGGTGCTTCTAAGGCTTCTATACTGGGTTTAATTATGTCAAGCTACTTATCGCTGATTCTTCCAAAAGCAAAGTTAATTCATTGTCGTAGAAGCCCAATAGACTCTTGCGTTCCTTGACATCCTCCAAATACGCGATTCCCTGTATGTCTACCCGTCAAAGCAAACTCTAGGGCGTTATGACATTAGAGAGCCTCAAATGAATATCGTTTTCTGTTTAGGTCTACCTAAATCTGGAACGACATTCCTAAGCCAAATATTGAACAGCCATCCCAAAGTTTCATGCTCTCCAGAACAACAGATCGATTTCTTTTTTAAGGCCTTGCCGCAGCTATTCGAACAGTATGGCAAGCAGATCGCGAATACAGCTCGCATAAAAGGCGATTCTGTAATAAGACCTTTTGAGAATGAAGATCTAAAAGAGATGTTGTCTCTGATAATTACGAAAGCAGCAAAGCGTGGTGCTCAACAAAGGGATATTTTATGGCACGGACTCTATGACAATTCAATAATTATGTACCCAGACTGGTACATCAAGCGTTTTCCGAATGCAAAATTTATCCACATAATTAGAAATCCTGCTTCAATTGTACTGTCATCTTGGCATCACAATCATAGAGTCCAGAGCAACTTTAGTGAAAGAGCCAGAGATATAGAAAGTTGGGCAACAGAAGTCAGTAAGCAATGGTCGTATTTTGTCGGACTATGGCAATCTTTATCTGACAATAGAAATATTCTTTTTTGCCAGTATGAAAATCTAATTCATTCTCCTATATCTGCGTACAAAGAAATTTTTGATTTTTTGGGTGTTGACACCCAGGAAGGAACCATAAACACTATAATCAAGTCCACAACCTTCAAGAAAGATGACAATAATAAGTTCTACCGAAAAGCAGAGACTGAAGAATGGAGAGTTCAACTAAGCGAGGAAAGCATAGAGAATATCAAAAAAGAAGCAAGCAAACATATGAAGATTTTCAACTATGATTTATCACGCTAGCCAGTCAATACAGCCAACTGAATTCACTGATAACTACTCTTTACTATAATAAGCCTGATGAGAATCCTAAGCTAATCGATCTGAGCATTTGAAAAGATTTTGCCCCCAGATAATGCTGTTTATAGTCTTTCAAAGACCTTAGCTAGTCTGCTTATATGTTGAATTTTCAACCCGACAAAACTCCCAAGCTACCGATCGCTGAAATGAAATAATCTCGACCAAGTTCGCCGCGATCGCCTGCACAAAATGCTGGTTGTTTTGGAGATCGAGTGCATCAGGATGGAACAATTCAAACCAGACCGAATCGTTGC
>JBCCWF010000204.1:0-10833 GCA_039194035.1 Cyanobacteria bacterium P01_E01_bin.6
CGTTGCGCGCCCCAAACCCTGATTTCTTCGTTTCAATGTTGAGAAGTTTACCAAGCTATGGGTGGAATGCTGTGAGAAATTAAATGCTCGCATAGAGTTAACCCATCGTTTCTGCAACCTTTTGCCATTGAGGTTGCACGTGATATCGCTTTAAACGATTCAGCAATCGAATGGCTAAGTTTTGCCCTTGGACTGGTTTGGTGATGTAGTCATCGGCTCCTATGGCAAAGGCTTGGTTTTGTTTTTCTTGATCCGCATGAATGCTCAAGAACATGATGGGTACGTGCTGCCATTGAGGATTGCTACGTAACACCTGGCATAGTTCAAATCCATTAATATGAGGCATTTCAATGTCTAGTATTACTAAATCAGGCTTCACTTGAGTAAACAGTGGCCAAAAGCGCTTCGAGTTTGCCAAGGGTGTAATGTGGAACCCCCAAGGTTGCAAAAGATGGATAACCTGTTTCAAGGCGTGGGCATCATCATCGACGATCATAATTTTGCTGAGGCGATAACTGCAGTAAGTGGCGTGGGTGATGATCTCTAGAATATCCGCAGGCACGAGTGGATACTCAAGCACAATCACACTACCTCGGCGAATGAGGTCTAAGCGATTACCAAAATCTGCTTGGGGAGTAACCACAACCACTGGCAGTTGAGGCCAACACTGGGCTAACTTCATGATAAATTGCAGCATCATTTGAAGAATTGGCTCATCCAGTAGTGGATCTGTTGCCCCTGAAACCAGATTGATGAGCACTAAATCGGGTGGATTAACAGGTAATTCAGACGGAGTCTGAGAAGGCGAATTTAAGGATAACGCCTGAGTTGCGGATTCAATTGACGCGGCAATCGTGACGCTAAATCTTTGCGCTACGGCCAGAGCCATGAGTTGCTGAACATAGGGTCCATCACTGACATCTACCATTAAGATTGAAGTCAAGGAAGAATTGTCTGCTGCCGAATGAGCCAGTTGGGGAGGTTCATCTAAAGCATGTCCTAGTGTGGTTATCAATGTTTTTAATTGGGATGTTTGAGTCGGTGAGAACGACCCTTCCGTCTGTAAGATTTTTTCTATTTGGAGTGATAAACGATAGCCTTCCATTAATCCAAACGTACCCAAGGTTCCAGCTAGGCTATGGGCCATTTGCTGTGCTTGGAGTTGTTGCTGTTCACTGAGTGCCTGATCGTTAAGAACGTGGGAAATGTGTACCAAATAATTCCATCGCTCTATGCTTTCACTCTTATGGGCATTCCATGCCTGAGTAATCCCTTCTAAATAGCGCGCTTGTCTTTTTGATAAAGGGGGATCAGCAGATGGGTGCTCATCCACAAAAGCCAGGGATTGAGATTTAAGTCGATACCCCAATCCGTGGACTGTTTCAATTAAATCCACCCCTCCTCCAGCGGTCTTCAGCTTGCGCCGCAATCCTCGAATATGTGAACGGACAGTCGCTTCACTGGGAAATTCTTCTGAGGACCACATTCGATCAAGCAGAGTACTCGCACTAAAGACCTGTTGACTATGGCGTAGGAATAATTCGAGTAATGAATATTCCTTAGCGGTGAGGGCCACTTGTTGACCTTGATACGTGACTTTACAGCTGACAGGATCAAGACATAAGTTACCCCAGCTCAAAATTGGGGCCGATTCGGTGAGGTTTCGTCGCAAGAGTGCGCGGATACGAGCCAGCAGCTCTGCAATGTCAAAGGGCTTAACGACATAATCATCCGCACCAGCTTCCAATCCTTTAAGTTTGTCTGTTTGTTCATTTTTTGCGGTGAGGAGTAAGATTGGAACCCCATACCCTTGGTTCCGAAGACGCTGGCACAGTTGAATGCCATCCAGTTGAGGAAGCACCCAATCTAATACAACGAGGTCATAGTCAAACGTTGATCCATAGACCCAACCGGTCTCACCGTCCGTTACCCTGTCAACAATATAGTTTTGGGCTGTTAGTTGATGCATTAGCGTCGCTGCTAACGCATCATCATCATCCACAAGTAAAACTCTCATTTGCCTTCTCTATAGTGACCAATTCAGTAGCTCAACAATTTGACTGGCTAAGGTTAAGGGGTTAAAAGGTTTGGTGATAACACCAGCCACTCCCAGTTTTTGAAACAGACGTTTTTCTGAGGTTTGTGTTTTGGCTGTCAGTAAAATGACAGGAATAGGTTTTGTTTTGGGGTTACGATGCAATGCCTCAAAGGTAGCAATGCCATCTATTTCAGGCATCATAACGTCTAATAAAATGGCGTCGGGTTGATGTATTTCGGCTTGGCGAATACCTTCTTGCCCTGATGATGCGGTAATCGTATTCCAGTTAGCTTCCATTTTTAAGCTGAGGCTTACCACTTTTTGGATAGACTCTTCGTCATCCACAATTAGAAGGCGTTTTGAGTTCATGATCGTGACATTGCCTGAGTAAGGCTAAGAGATACTGACGTCAGTTGAAATCAATGGATCGGGATAGGGAAGAGGGCCACTGGTCGGGTCAAGTCGATACCCGATGGCAAAGGGGAACCGTAAAATAAAAACGGCTCCCTTCCCCTTTCTGACTTTCGGCCCAGATCTTTCCCCCATGTTGTTCGACGATTTTTCGACAAATGGTTAGCCCAAGACCAGTCCCGCCCTTTTTCCGAGAATCAGATGAATCAACTTGCTGAAAGCGATCGAAGATGCTGTCTAGCTTGTCTGACGGGATGCCTTGACCGTGATCTTGGACACAGAAAAGTGCCATCGCTGCAGAGGGCGAGCAATGGCTCGTTGTTACATCGACTAATTCAGGTAACTGGTTAGATGACAAAACAGGGTCGTGGTGAGGGCAAACACTTAAACAAATCACATTGCCAGGGGCTGAAAATTTAATGGCGTTGCCAATGAGATTGGTTAAGGTCTGTACGATGTAATCGGGATCAGCCCAAATTAACAGGGGAACGGATTGATTTTTGATCTCAAGATCGTGCTGTTGGGCGATCGCCTGCATCGATTCAGTGGCTTGTTCCATGACGTCCGACGCATCACAGGCATGAGCCTCCATCGTGACTTCGCCGGATTCTATGCGCTGCAGATCGAGAACGTTGTTGACCAGTCGCACTAGACGATCAGTATTTTCATCCGCGACTTCAAGCATTTGCTGCCCTTCTTCAGAAAGTCGGCCTAAACGACCGGTCGCCATTAGCTTGAGAGAGCCATGAATGGAGGTAAGCGGTGTTCGCAGTTCGTGGCTAACAACGGCAATAAATTCATCTTTCATGCGTTCAATCGCTTTGCGATCGCTGATATCAGTGGTGAGCGCAAAAAAACCCTTGATTTTAGGTGACGCGTTTCTAGTTGTTTCAACATGAGGGATATAGACGACATTCACCGAATGACATCGCCCATCTTTAAAGGCGAGTTCACTCTCATACGCCACCTGATTACCTGCTAAGGCTGCTTCAATGTGAGCCCGTATATTTTTGTAGTAGGCAGCACCCATCACAGTTTTAATTGACTTGTTGTAGATAGTTGCCGGGGACTGGCCTAGCCAATAGTCATAGGCTTGATTATTAAAGCGATAGCGTTGATTTCGATCGACGTAGGCAATGAGTACGGGCAAATTATTAGTAATCAGGCGCAATTGTTCTTCACTTTGTCGCAGCGCTATTTCAACTTGCTTACGCTCTTGAACTTCTTGCTTAAGGGCATGGTTTGCTTGGGTCAACTCAACCGTGCGTAGCTCAACACGCTCTTCGAGGTATTCCAGCATCTGCCCATGGGAGAGTGCAATGCTAATTTGATCAGCAAGTTGCTGCATCAGTTCTAATTCAAAGTCGCTCCAGCGGCGGGGACTACGACATTGATGAGCAATGAGCAAGCCCCAAAGATGGTTGCGAAGGGGGGCATCGCCGACAGACAGTTCCGTATTGAGGGGGTGAACGATAGGAACAATTAACTTCGATTGAATGCCCCATTGTTCAATGAATTCTACCAAGCATTCGGCCAACCCTGACTCAGGGGCATGGACATCAGCAATGGCCTGCACTCGCCCTTCAGCATAGAGAGTCTGATATTCTTTCGGAAAAACCTCTTCAGGGAATGAGTACCCCAAGATTGCAGGATAGGGAGGCACCACTGCCTCGCTGATCGGTTTACCCGTTCCATCAGACAAAACCTGATAAATCAAGACTCGATCAGCTTTGAGCAGACGCTGCACTTCATTGACGGTGGTTTGTAAGATCGTTTTCAGTTGCAACGACTGACGAATTTTGAACGTGATCTCTGCAAATAACTGGGCTCGCTGGTGCTGTCGGTGAAGTTCATCGCTCTGTGACAATGAGGGTAACGAGGCCACTGCCGACGTAATCGTTGCACTCGGGAGAGAATGCGTTAGCTGCAACAAACGGCTTTCGTCAATCAGGCCAACGAGATGATTGTGATCATCGACAACGGGTAAGTAGCTAATCTGGTGATCAACAAATCGCTTCAAAAGAGGGCCGATGGTGTTTAATTCTGTCTGCAACTCCGCCAATGACACCGTAATCACCGGGCGCGAGATTACCTGGGACAATCGCATCTGTTGCCATTGATTGTTCTGGGCGATCGCCCTCATGAGATCTTGGAGCGTTGCGATGCCCACGAGCTTGCGGCGATGTATTGCAAAGATACAGTTGGCCTGAGCCGGGTGAGACGCCATCCGAGTCAACACATTTGTCACCATCAGCTGACTAGAAGCAGTCAGTGGCTGAGTATCCACCAGGGTGCTCCAAAATGGAGAATCACATGCTTCATGATGGTGTGGCATCAACGATGAGTCCGAAGCAAAAGTACGTTAGTTTTCAATTTATGAGGAGTCAGACACAATTGTTAGACAATTGTTTTGATTCTTTAAGTTTCAGGCAGTTTGTGTAAAGAAATTCTGCGAAACGCACAGCCTGAGATGAGCAAGCATCCGTGTTCTAAGCACATGCAATAATCATCACAGCCGTTAGTAAGTCGCTAGCAAAAAGACAGTACAGTGCGGCAATACCTATCGAGATGACCGAGTCAAAAACTAAGGGATCTGCAAATAACGTACCAATAGAGGGGCGGCAAGCGTAGCCCGCCGCCCCTCTATTGGTACGTTATTGTCTAGCACGTCCCTGGCTTTGAATCGGCCGAGCATTTTCACCGACAGTGGCTGCAAAATGCTCGACTTGCTCCATTGACACCTCAACGGGTTCCTTCAGCACAATCCACTGAACGTGCTCAGAACAAGGAGGCGTGGTTAACGAACCAACATAGCGATAACCGGTGTGCGTATTGTTAGGCAACAACTCCACAGCATTCATCTCCATATCCAGTATTGTTGGTGCTGATCCTGCATCGATGGGAGCATCATTCCAAATCAATTGAACAACCGGATTTTCGTCGCCAATCTCCAAAAAGATGCCAACAACCGCTAACGCTCCAGTGTCAGAGTTTTGGTGAACCACGTGCATCTCCATTGGGTAATGCTTGCCATCGACTGTATGCTCACTCGGATGATGGAAGTGAAATTGCACTAAGTCATACGACTGACCATCCAACATCAGACGACTTCCAGGCGAATAATTGACGCGAATTGTACGCCCTGTATTCACAATCATGGGAGAGGCAGCCCTATAGTTAAAGTCAAGGTCACCGATATCCATACCAACTTCAGGCTGCACATCAATCGGGGACTGATATGTCCCAATGCTGCAGGCTGCATAATCCTGGTTTAACTCACCCCAAAAGTCTGGCCCTTGGTTCCCTTCATAACCCCACTGAATCTCTGCGATGTTGGGTTGCACCTCACGGGCAATGGCAGAACTCTGTATCGTGACAAAACAGAGAATGCTAGAGAGCAACAGTACCGTAGAAGCCTTCAAAATAAATTTTTTCAGCAATGATCTAGATGTTTCGACAATCGTCAGCCCCAAGAGTTCCAAGAATTTTGAGGCAAAGAAACTCACTCAAAACACCCACCTCTTTTGCTGAACCGATAGAAAGATTTTAATGCTGAATGATGCTTAAAAAAGCCAGAGGGCGATCGCTCTCCTGAGTCTGCATCCTCCATCCGACTCGTCTACAGCAGCGACACAGAACTAAAACTCTGATCGATAAATCATAAGATCGTAGGAACGATTTACCGTAATAGGCTTTCACCCAAAATTGTTATCGTCAACACTCAAAATGCCTCGACATATAGTGTATGTCTAGAAAGCAAATTCCACACAGTAATTGGGAATATTATTTAGTAACTGGGAATATTCCTTAAACAAGACTTACACGTACAAGTCTACGATCATGCATTGTTTGAATGAGCCCGTCTGTCATTGCCTCCAACAGTCTCAAACGAAGGATATTGTAAAGATGACTATCTCGCATCTCCAGACTCAAATTCATTTCCAACAATCGATTGGCAAGCATCGCAACACCCTCAAGCTATTGAGCCTTGAGTACGCCCATCTTTCGTAGCATTGCTCTCCAGCCAATGCCGTCGTAACGATTGCACCTGCGTCGTCAGTCGGTGGACAGAAATAAACGGTGCTGTCGGATGCTGTTAGGAAGAGTCATAACGACCATCCCGTAAGGCTTTCGCCTACGTTGCACAAACACCCTATCGCTCTTAGAAGAGCACATCACGGCAATCGACAGTAACAATCGAAGTAACGGTGACTACCTCACGTTCAATATTGAGCCAACCATTATTTAGAAGCTGGAGTGTCCACGAATGGAGGATAGAGTCGAAATCCTATTAGTGGATGATATACCCGCCAACTTAGGCGTTCTGACTGAGATACTATCAGCCGCGGGGTATCGTATTGCAACAGCAACAAGTGGGAAACGTGCCTTAAAACTTCTGAACTCATACGTCCCAAGTTTAATTCTTCTCGATATCTGTATGCCAGGTATCGATGGATTTGAAACGTATCGTCAAATCAAGAACATTCCTGAAAATTGTAGTACTCCGATCATCTTCATTTCAGCGCTATCGGATACTGATTACATTACACATGGGCTGTCGCTAGGAGCAGTTGACTACATCGGCAAGCCATTTCATAAAGCTGAACTCTTAGCACGCGTCAAAAATCACTTACAGCTACATTTATTGACTCAAAACTTAGAAGAGCAAGTCGATAAACGGACTGCTGAACTGCAAACAACATTGAAACAATTAGAGCAATCTAAACTACAGCTAATTCGAAGTGAAAAAATGTCTGCCATCGGAAGTCTAGTATCAGGTGTTGCCCATGAAATTAATAATCCAATAGGGTTTATTGATATGAGCATTGATAACATCTCAGACTGTCTCAAGGATTTATATTCTCTTGTCAATAACCCTCCAACACATCCAGAGAATCAAATCGATCTTGAAAGTCAGAAACCTGAAAGCGTTCGATTCAAGCTCATCAAGGATGACTTATGCAGCATGCTATCGTCCATGAAACGAGCCACAAAACATATCCAATCAGTCAGCAGAAGTCTTCGCATCTTTTCTCGTCAGGACACCAGTCAAAAAGTCGAGGCTGATCTGCATGACGGGTTAGACAGCACCTTGCTTATCTTGAAATATCGTCTTGCAATGAATAAACATCACCCTGCCGTTCAAGTGGTTAAACATTATGGCGAATTGCCTTTCGTTCATTGCTTCCCCGATCAATTAAATCAGGTCTTTATCAATATTCTGGCTAACGCAATTGAGGCCTTTGATGAAGATGCACAGAAAACATCTGATTCAGATGTAGCATCACAACCGCAAACAATCACGATTCACACCCGGTTAAAGCTGGCACAAAATATCGTAGAAATTTGCATTCATGATAATGGTCATGGCATGACAGAACAGGTAAAAGCACAAATTTTCACCTCTCTATTTACGACAAAAGATAAAGAAAAAGGAACCGGGTTAGGGTTGGCGATCGCCCATCAAATCGTCACCGAAACCCATGGCGGCAGCATTGACGTCACGTCTGAGCTAGGCCAAGGAACTGAATTTTGCATTCAGCTACCCATTTCATCGTAATTAATTTCACTGGGCTTACGTGATAAGCCCAGTGAAATGTAACGGGATTCTGGGGCGCGGCGCGCCCCAGAATCCTGCCTTAAAATACAAGCCTTTCACCGTCATTAACTGATGACATCAGTATTACGCGGCATTAGATTTTTCTAGCCATCTCGCTCACCATTCGTAGACTTGCCAAAGCAGAACAATCAAGGTATCTATGAAGCATCAATCTGGCATGCACTTGATAAGTACCTGGATGTAATACAACCAAAACCCAAAATCTTGTGTCGCCCGCTGCGCGAGCGACACAAGATTTTGAAGGTTACGTTTAATGATGGCTAGCTACTTAAACCCCTGATCTGCTAAAGGTTATTTGCTGAACGTTGTGAACAACGCGCTCGAATCAATCACGATTGCAAACATTATCCGGATTCTGCTTCCCATCACCATGATTTTGGGAGGCGTTGTTCTAGGATTTTTTGTCGAAAGGCAAGGAATTCGCCGACTCCAGGTCGCAGCGTCCAAATTGGGATGGGGTGGCGCTGATGTCATTATCACCTCACTCAAAGGTCTCATTCTCCTCTGGTTTGTGATTGGTGGAGTGTTTGCAGCCTTATTAACATTGCCCATCGACGCAACACTGCTGAACACGATTCAAAAGGTGCTGCTTGCCGTGGCGATCGCCTCCGGCACGTTAATCGTTTCTCGTTTGGCAGTGGGCTTTGTTCGCTATTTCACAGAGACAAAAGGCGCAGGAAACCTCACGTCTCTCTTCGAGATGCTGACTCGCATCATCGTGTTCACCCTGGGCATCTTGATTACGTTGCAATCTCTCGGCATTGCCATCACCCCACTGCTGACAGCACTCGGTATTGGAGGCGTTTCGCTCGGTCTTGCCTTTCAAAGCACCCTCACCAACTTCTTATCTGGCCTCAATTTGGCCACCTCTAACAAAATTCGTGTGGGGGACTACATCCAACTGGATTCAGGTGAAGATGGCTATGTCGTCGATATCGCTTGGCGACACACCATCTTGCAAGATATCCGCGACAACATGGTGGTGGTGCCCAACACTCGTGTCCTCAACAGTGTCTTCAAGAACTACGGATTACCGGATAAAGAAGCGCTCATCATTTTAGAAATTGGCATTAGCTACAACACAGACCTCGACTATATTGAGAAAATCGCGCTTGATGTTGCCAATGAGGTGATGAATGATGTCGAAGGCGGCGTCCCGAATTCTGATCCGTGGATTCGGTTTAAGGAATTTGGGTATTTCGCGATTACGATGTCGGTCTATCTTCGAATTCGAGAATATTTTGATCATTTGGTCATTCGCCATGAGTTCATCAAGCGCCTACACAAGCGCTTTCGCAGCGAGGGGATTGACATGCCGTTTCCTATCAAAAGCTCGTTCATTCCAATGCCGATGGATCATCAAGGCCATGACGGTCAGTCAGTTCCCGATGATTCCATTGACCTGCCATTCATTCAAAATGATTAAGGGACACGTGTTTTCTCGTGGCACACCACTTGCCTGCTCACGGCTCAAATCATTACCGTGCATCGCGTCAGAACTATCTGGAATTACCTCGCCATTCGTTCATTCTCTGTGCGTCTTTAGTGCATAACCCTGCAAACTTAGGGGGACTCTGTCGGCTTGCAGAAGTCTTCCGACTGGAATCTGTCGTCTTGCCTGATTTGGCGATCGCCCAAAACACAACATTTCGTAAAACAGCCGTCTCCGCACATCACTGGCAGCCTTTGTCAGAATGTTCCGTAGAGCAGTTGTCACAATGGTTTGATACCCATCGGAAACAGAATTATCAAATCATTGGCCTAGATACAAATCATGCCTCTGACACCGTCACCACATTCCCCTTCCCAAAGCAAACGATCCTACTTCTGGGGCAAGAACTCACAGGCATTCCTCTACAGATCCTTGAGCAGTGCGATCGCGTGGTGACCATTCCTCAATATGGACTGGTTGAGTCGTTGAATGTGCAACAGGCCGGGGCGATCGCCATTTACGAATACCTGAAACAGCATCCACTGTCATCATCCCAACCAATTCAGGAATGAAAATTTAAAGCCTCTGAGGTATTTGGGTGGGGCGATGGCTGCAACAACAACAACAACAACAACAACAACAACCTTTCCGCTTCTCTTTCATGCCTATTGCTTAGGACATCCTGGGAAACAATTTGCTGACTTATACTAGGTGAATGATCCGAGACATTGCAGATTCATGAGGCCAGAGCTATGTCTACTTCAATTACTTCTATTCAGTGGACAGCTGCCGATCTTAGCCTCTTGCCTGATGACGGGCGTCGCTATGAAGTTATCGATGGAGAATTGTTTGTGACCAGAGCCCCTCACTGGAAGCATCAAAACGTGTCTGTCAGAATTGGCATGGCATTAGAAAACTGGTCAATACAATATAACTCGGGTGAATCTGCTGTTAATCCAGGTCTTGTTTTTTCTGAGGCTGATAGCGTTATTCCAGATGTTGTCTGGGCAAGTCATGAGCGACTTGCAACAATGCTTGATGACGCCGGACACCTGATTGAAGCTCCAGAGCTAGTTGCAGAAATCCTCTCTCCAGGTGAAAAAAATGAACGCCGAGACCGAGAAGCAAAGCTCAAACTTTATTCAAATTATGGCGTCCTGGAATATTGGATCGTCGATCTAAGGCATAAAAAAGTAGAGGTCTATCGACGAGAGAGCGGCATTTTGAAATTAGCTCTTTCTCTATATGAACACGATGAATTGACCAGCCCAGTATTGCCTGGATTTAGCGTTTCGGTTGGTCAATTTTTCTGACAGTAAGGGACTTGCTAGC
>JBCCWF010000205.1:0-10821 GCA_039194035.1 Cyanobacteria bacterium P01_E01_bin.6
CAACTTTTGGATCAGCATGATTCTTCTGAGCGTCATAAAAATCTCCAGAAATAAAAGTCCCATTTAGTGGTTCTGTGAAATCAAGACACTAGATGTAGCCTTACAAAAGGGTGAAAAAATCATCGAACCGACAGTACATGGGTTAGGAATAGCTCCCTGGAGGTGATTAAAACTAACCTCTCAAATCCTGTACCGCCTGTTGTGCGGGTGACACAGGATTTAGAAGGATACGGTTAACCATGGCTAGCTACTTATCAAGAACTCAAGCGCTCTAGAATGCGATCGCCCACTCGGAGAGCATTGGCAATGATGGTCAGGGTCGGGTTTACACCGCTACTGGAGACAAAGAAACTGCTATCGACGACATAGAGATTGTCCACATCATGAGCTTTGCAGTCGATATCGAGAACCGAGGTGCTTGGATCGGTTCCAAATCGACACGTGCCGCACTGATGCCCCACAACCTGTAGCGGCATTTTGTTCCGGGGATAAATCCCAAAGGGGATGATGTGCTTGGCGCGTTCCATTGCTTTGAGGATGCCCGTCCACCGATTCAGGAGGCGATCGCCCGCTTTCTCATTGTTGGGGGTGTAGTTCAGCTGAATGTTGCCATTCGTGAGGCTCACTCGATTTTGTGGATCTGGCAAATCTTCCGTTTGGAGCCACCATCCTGTGGACAGTTCAGCCACGCGTTCTATTTCTGAGCCAGGAACAAGTTTGACAAAGGGGGCCAACAATTTCGGAGCTTCTGCCGGAATCATGTCTTTCAAGACATTGCCCGTATTTTGCACAAAGCCCATGGGATAACGGAAGTCGTCATCCCCCCAATAGAAATCACTCACCGCAACGGTTTTCTGATAAGTCGCATGATTTTTCTCTAGATTGAGTGCCACCATCGCCGCCGTCAGGTGTTTCATGAAATTGCGCCCGACTTGATCCGAGCTATTGGCAAGTCCCTTGGGGTGCTTGTCATTGGCTGAATTCAATAAGAGTGCCGCAGAGTTCACTGCACCACAGGCAACAACGACAATATCGCCATGAAACTGGTGAATGTCTCCGTTCAGTTCGGTTTTAACAGATGTGACGTCACGACCTGACGGACTGGTATGCAGTTTGAGTACCTTCGCTTGGGTGAGCAACGTAATGTTGGACTGATGGCGAATGGGTTGGATTCCGTTTACCTCGGAGTCTGCTTTTCCTTGCACCAAGCAGGGAAATCCATCACAGGTATCGCATCGAATGCAGGTACTGAGTGTTTTGTCGATTTCATTGAGCTTCAGACCCAGGGGAAGATGAAACGGCTTCAAACCTTGCTTTGCCAATCCATCCACAAGATACTGCATGGACGGTTCATGACTAATCGGCGGATGCGGAAATGCTGCACTGCGCGTGGGTTCTGTCGGATCATCCCCTTGGTGACCATGCACGTCATAGAGCGCTTCAGCTTGGGTGTAATACGGTTCAAAGTCTTGATAGGTCAACGGCCATTCTGGGGATATGCCGTCAACATGTTCGGTTGCAGCAAAGTCTTTTTCCCGGAAGCGAATGAGGGCGGCACCGTAGACTTTCGTATTTCCTCCGACCCAGTAGCTCATTTGGGCACGGAAAGGCTTATTTGCAGAGTCAACCCACTGTTCGGTCGTGTGATAGCGCTCGTTTTGGTAGACCTCACGCGCATTCCAGTTTTCTTTCTCACGGGGCAGAAAATCACCTCGCTCCAAAATCAGGATGCGTTTGTCACTGGGCGCCAGACGATGGGCGAGCGAGCCGCCGCCTGCGCCTGTACCAATGATGATGACGTCGTAATGGGAGTGGATAAGCATAAAAATCGGGGGTAAAGAGCAGGGACGTTGAATCGTCTGGGAGAGGCACAGGCCTTGTGAGGTGTTTGCCCCCAATGGCCGTCGAGCTATCGTTCAATAATGCGAATGACGTGACCATCGGGGTCGCGCACAAGAAATCCTTTGGCAAACCCGAGCGATCGCCCTGGAAATTCCACCGTGCCAGACGATACGAAAGGAACGCCTGCATCCTGAAGTCTCGCCGCAGCGGCATCAGCATTGGCAACCACAACCGTCGTTTCCCAGTGCCATAGGTCGTGGGCTTGAGAATCTGCGGGATAGGGGCGTCCCGTTGCGGGCGACAGATAATCTAGGAACTCTAGCCCAATGCCCTCATTGGCTCGAAGGCCGGTGATATTGAGCCGTGCCCCAAAGACATTATTGAGGTGCTCCTGTTCTGTTCCGGCATTCATGCTATTTCCAACAATCTCCAAACCCAAGAGATCCTCATAAAACTGGCGACTAGTTTCTGTATCTGCGATGCCGATGGCGGTGTGATCAATGCCGAGAAATAGCTCATCCGTTGGTTCTTGCCAGCGTGGATCGCCTTTATCGGGAGGGAAGTAAATCAGTTCTAGATTATGTCCGTCTGGATCTTGAAAGTAGAAGGCTTCGATACCTGCCGCGGCTGGTATCGTCTCCGGCAGTCGCTGTGGGCCAGTGGACACATGCTGGACGTTGAAGGTTCGAAGTCGTTGATAGGCAGCATCCATATCACTGACGACAATGGCGATGTGCTGAAACCACTGATCGGTACTGCGAGAATCGATGGGAATGGGACGACCGCCAACGGTCAAATAATCGGTGAGTTCAATGATTTCATCGCCAAGCTGTAGCTGCACGACGCGCATGCGAATGCCAAAGACGCCCTGCATGAGTTCGTAATTGCGACCATGGACTTCCACATCCGAGATTTTCGTGAAATCCAGCACCTGCTCATAAAAAGCGATCGCCCGGTCCATGTCCGAGACCGTCATGCCAACGCTGGCGATCGCCTCAATTTCAACAGGATCGACAATCTCTTGTGCAACTAGAGCTGGCGTTCCTGAGGGTAGGAATGGTTCAGGCTCCTCGCTCGGATCAATCATTGGATAAATCTCTTGAGCTTGGACACCGCTGATGGGTGTGATGCTGACGAGACTAAGGAGTGCTGCTGTGGTTCCGGCCATCAAGCAACAGTGGCGCAACCGCCTAACGGATTGGCGTCTCGATAGATAATTTGAAGCCCAGGCTGAGCATCTCGTTGAGTCAGAGCTGAGACGGGAGGGATGGTGCATGGCGATCGCCTCTTAGGACGTAAATGAGTTTATTGCAATGGAGCCGCCGCAAAGGTCGCGTTGAACTTGCGACACCAGATGACGACTGAGCCATACTGAGCTGCATCGACGGTTTCAGGAATCGTGTATTGCTGGGCACCCGATGGAGATTGTAATACCGCAATTTCCACATAATCTCCCTCCTGTAAAGGAAAGGTTGGGGGAGTCGTTGATCCAATCACGTCTGCGGATGTATGCAGCACAATGACTGGGTCGGGAGCGTTCTGAATGGTTTGAAAGTCGGGGGAAAAGGCCAACACGACGCTGCCATTGTCCTCAATCAGTTCGGCTGTGCCCAGCGTGTTGTGTTCTCCTGCGACAAAAATGCCAGAGCGTCGCTCTGACAGTGTGGCAGGAGCGTCATCGATGGACGGATCCGGCAGGTCAGCCTCTGTGGAATTGTCTGCCTCACGATCGAGGGTATCCGTCAGAGTTTCTGTTACGGCTTCACTATCAGACGATGCAGCGTCCGAGGGATCGGTCGCCGATTCAGATTGGCATGCTGTGATGAGTCCGGCTCCCATGAGGGCGATCGCCGTGACAGTAAATCTGATGGGTCGTTTCATATCGCTAACTCCTTGGCGTGTGTTGGTCATGATGGTTATGGGTAGAGCCTCATCGAACAGGTTTCGAGGAGTGGTGAGAGTGTTGGCTCGGATCCTCTATTGTGTTCCACGCACGAACCAAATCTTCGCATTGACCACAACAGTCAATGCTGATGCAGGTTGTCTCGCCATTGGGATGGAGCTTGCAGCAAATCGATCGACTTCGCAATCCTGAGACCCGCTTGTAAAGCTCGGCTGCTGACAACATCGCCAATGGAGGAGCAAAATAGTAAATCCAGAATGCAGTCCAAACCTGTGAGGGGAACGCTGATGCAAATGTTCTGGCAGGATTAATGCTCATGCCGGAGATGGGAGCTTCGAATGCGATGTACAGCGCTACCATCATGCCGGCAAACATGCCTGTGTAATTCGACAACCGATTGGTATTGCTGGTTGCAAGAACCATCGTCATGAGTCCGAAGGACAGCAGGAATTCTGCTACGAAGGCGATCGCGATTCCCCACTGACCGGGAACCGTAACGACATAGTTAACGGGAGGTTCCGTGAACAGCCCTCTGAGCAGGATGGCGACGAGCACCACACCCAACAGTCCCCCAATGAATTGCGCTAGAACATAAAACAAGGCATCCCAGCCTGCAATTTTCTTGAGTCGAAAAAAGGTCAGGGTGACGGCCGGATTGATATGGGCACCGGAACGCTTTCCCCACCCGGAGTAAATGATGGCGATCGCCGTTACTCCCATGGCTAGACCCATGAGCGCTCCTTTCAAAAAATCATTGCTGAGTCCCTGAGAAACTGGCGACTGAGGTGCATAGAACAGGGTCGCAAACAATCCTGCCGACACCATGAACATGCCTAATCCCCACGCTTCCATTAGGTATTCGGGCCAATGGGTTTGTAATGCTTTCCACATGGATCTGTCTCCTCATATCACGGGACAATCACAAGCAAGGCGATACTTAAATCTCGTCTGGCATCTCGTTTAGGTTCGGAACTCTAGCTTTCTTGCAGGGAAAACGACGGTTCTCAATAGGGTTTGGACTTACAAGCTGTATTGGCAGTATTGCTGGATTAACTTGGCGACGAGTCCCGTCCAGCCTGTTTGGTGATTTGCACCAATGCCAGCCCCGTTGTCGCCATGAAAATATTCGTAGAACAAAATCAAATCTTTCCAATGTGGATCATCTTGGAATGTCTCAATCCCTCCATAGACGGGACGATTCTTTGTGTCATCCGCAGTGAAAATTTGCATTAGGCGGCGCGATAATTCAGCGGCCACGTCCCATAGGGTCATCCAATTCCCTGACCCGGTTGGGCACTCCACCTTAAAGTCATCCCCAGCATAGTGGTGAAACTTTTGAAGGGATTCGATTAGCAGATAATTCACCGGAAACCAGATAGGGCCGCGCCAGTTGGAGTTGCCGCCAAAGAGGCCCGTGCTGGATTCTGCTGGCTCATAGTCAACGCGATAGTCTTCCCCATTCGCATGAAAAACGTAGGGATGATCCTTGTGATAGCGGGACAGGGCACGAACTCCGTAGTCGCTAAGAAACTCATTTTCATCCAGTAACTTTGTCAGAATCCGACGAAAGCGATCGCTTTCCACAAATTTGCGGGGTGACAGATACGTCAACGCCAGTAGCCGTCGAGCTTTTTGTCCCGTTGTCTCCATGCAGGCGACATTTTGCTTGAGGTCCTCTCGATGGTGAATAAACCATTCCACACGTTCCTTAAACGCCGGCAACTTATCCATGACCTCCGGTTCCAAAATGGTGATGGCAAATAGGGGAATCAAGCCAACAACCGATCGCACCTTAAGCGGCACTCTGGTGCCGTCAGGTAGGTTCAGCACATCATAGAAAAATCCATCGTCTTCATCCCAAAGTTGGGTACCATCGCCTCCGATATGATTCATCGCATTGGCAATGTAGAGAAAATGCTCGAAGAACTTGGTGGCCATGTCTTCGTAGACCGGATTTTCTTGAGCCAGTTCTAGGGCGATGGTGAGCATATTGAGACAAAACATGGCCATCCAACTAGTACCATCGGCTTGTTCGATGTGTCCTCCCGTCGGCAATGGTGCGCTTCGGTCAAACACACCAATATTGTCCAGGCCAAGGAATCCTCCCTCAAAAATATTTTTGCCATCGGCGTCTTTTCGATTGACCCACCAGGTGAAGTTGAGCAGCAGCTTTTGGAACACCCGCTCCAGAAATTGGCGATCGCCCTTCCCTGTGGTTTTCTGCTCGATTTTGTATACCCGCCACGTCGCCCATGCATGGACGGGTGGATTCACATCTCCAAACGCCCATTCATAGGCCGGCAATTGGCCATTGGGATGCATGTACCATTCACGGGTCATGATATCGAGCTGATTTTTGGCAAAGGTTGGATCGACCATCGCCAACGGAATGCAGTGAAAGGCCAAATCCCAGGCAGCAAACCAAGGATATTCCCATTTATCGGGCATGGAAATCACGTCATCAGCATGGAGGTGAGGCCACTGACGGTTGCGCTGACGAGAGTCGGGGGGTGCTGGCATTGCCGGATCACCCTCCAGCCATTCTTCAACAAAATATTGGTAATACTGCTTTGTCCACAGTAGCCCGGCAAACGCCTGTCGCTGCACATTCTTTAACTCTGGCGTGAGTGTGTCCGGCGTGATGGCTTGGTAAAATTCCTCGTTCTCTGCTCGTCGGGTTTGAAAAAGATGATCAAAGTTCAATCCGAGGGGATCGTTCAGATCGGGCAAATCAGTTAACCGTAGTTTCACGACCTGAGTTTCTCCTGGTGCCAGGGTCAAGACGTAGTGAGGAGATACTTTCGTCCCAGAATGGTCTGGATTCACAGCTTTTTCGTTCCCGTGAATCACATAGTCATTGATGCCGTCTTTCACATAGGGGGATGGATTCGCCGTGTCATACAACCGCTCGTAGTTCGTTTCATTGTCAGTAAACAACAGCGGTACAGACTGTTGCGTTTCACCATCGGACTGGCAGTAAAAATAGCGATCGCCCAACTCGTCATGGTGTGTTTCTAGAACCGTAAACGACTCATGCGTTTCGGCAAGCGTGATGACTGGTTTTTGGCTTTCACGCCCCCACGCCCAGGTATTGCGAAACCAGAGCGTTGGCAACAGGTGCAATGTTTGCGGTTCTGGGCCTCGATTCACAACGCTGATCTGAATCAAGATGTCGTCAACAGTGCCCTTGGCATATTCCACAAACACATCGTAATAGCGACTCTCGTTGAAGACGCCGGTGTCCAGCAACTCGAATTCCATGCCATCTCGACCACGCTGCTGGTTTTCCTCCAGCAACTGCTGATACGGAAACGCGGCATGAGGATATTTGTACAGCCCCTTCAGATAGGAATGAGTCGGCAAACTCTCCAAATAAAAGTAATAGTCCTTGACGTCTTCCCCGTGGTTTCCTTGGTTACCAGTTAATCCGAAGATGCGCTCCTTCAAAATAGGGTCTTGGCCATTCCAAAGGGCGATCGCAAAACACAGGCGCTGATGACTATCGGAAATTCCCAGAATTCCGTCTTCGCCCCACCGATAAGCGCGCGATCGCGCTTGATCGTGGGAAAAATAATCCCACGCTTCACCATGGGGACTGTAATCTTCTCGTACCGTCCCCCACTGACGTTCGCTCAGATAAGGCCCCCACCGAGTCCAGTAAGTAATGCGTTGGCTGTTGTCTTGCAGTCGTTGATGTTCAGGAGTCATCGGCAGTTAGATTGGGGTGAAGGAATGATAGGGGAACGGAAAAGAGTGTAGGACACGACTTGGCAACGTTTATCGAGGAACCTTCATTTCTTCGTTGCAATTCGGAGAAGTTTGCCAAGTCATGTGTAGGAGGAAAAGGGGCATGGAGTGCGGATGTGGGAGAGTCGGGGGTCGATGGAACTGGGAGCGAATAGGTCGTGAAGGAGTAGCCGTCCGACATATCGCGCTGGCTGAGCGGAGTCGAATCCAGATTCCCTGCAAAAGTCCATTTCGACTCCGCTCAGGGGATGGCTACGTGAAGGGAGATGGAAAAATCAAGAGATAAGAGGGCTAGGTCAGTTAATCAATTAGGAGGTCAAGGAGGTCAGGAGGGAGGAAATCGAAAGGAGAGAGGATGGGCAGGTGATTGTTTATGGTCGAAAGACTTATATACTAAGCGTTTTACCACTTCACTTCTCCACACTCTTCACCCCTTCACTCATACCGCTCAATGTCGATCCAAGCCCGCAACACTTCAGCAACGCTCCAGGCTTGGGCAAAACAGCCTCGTGGAATATGAGGAGGATTTCCGTCAAAGATTTCACTAATGGTTCCGATGCCGCCATCAGTCATATGATCGGCCATGGGTTCTAACAGTTCCCGAGCTTGAGCTGGGTTGTTGTAGACGCGTAGATGAGCCGTGACGAATGGCCCCAACAGCCACCCCCACACAGGCCCTTGATGATAGACGCTGTCGCGTTGACGTGAATCGCCACCGTATTGACCGCTATAGCTCGGATGTGATGGCGCGAGCGATCGCAGTCCATAGGACGTTAGCAGCGACTGGGCAACGGTATCAACCACGGATGTCTGTTGAGTGGGCAAGAGCAATGGAGGTGCTATTGCAAATGAGCCATAGGGGAGTGCCACCGCAAAAATCTGGTTGGGGCGCAGGGCATCATCATTCCCGTCTGGTGTATCCAGAACGTCGTAGCAATAGTTCAAGGAAGGATTCCAAAAGCGCTGAAACCCTTTCTGACACTGCTCTGCCAACTGTCGATAATCATCACCGGGCTTTTCAATCAGCTGAGCAAATTGTTCCATGATGCACAGAGCGTTGTACCACAGGGCATTGATTTCAACTGGTTTCCCAATACGAGGCGTGATGACCCAATCCCCAATTTTTGCATCCATCCACGTCAACTGAATGCCAGGTTCGCCCGCATAAATCAGACCGTCATCCGGATCCAGTTGAATGCCATAGCGAGTTCCTTTGCGGTGCCAATCAATCACGTCTGCCAACGCAGAAAATAGTTCTTTCACCAGATCACGATCTTGAGTCGCATCGACATAGGCGCGAATGGCCTCAAAATACCAGAGAATCGCGTCTACCGTGTTGTATTCAGGCTCCTGCCCTGACTCGGGAAATAGGTTCGGAAGCATGCCCCGACTCAGGTATTGTCCAAACGTTTTCAGGATTGGCCGAGCGAGTTTTGTCCGTCCAGTTGTCACGGTTAACCCTGGCAGACTAATCATGGTGTCTCGACCCCAGTCTCCAAACCACGGATAGCCTGCAATGACGGTTTTGCCATTGGGTTCGTCTTGAACAGGGCGATTGACAATAAATTGGTCAGCGGCTAAGGCTAATTGACGAATCCATGGGGGACTGTTTTGGCCATGAGGCACATCCGTCCTATCCCATTGGTCAAGGACATCTTCTTCATATCGACGGCGATCGCCCAGTGCTTTATCAACATCCATGCCTGGATCAGCATGAGTACTGGCCACCAGCATGAGTCTCTCTCCCACATTCAGGGTGACGTCGATGGTGGCGGCATGAAGATGACTGTCGCGATCGCCCGTCCCTCGATACTGTTCAACTGCTAATGCGTAGTCGTGAAACCACTCTGGCTGAATCGTCACCGTACCCTTGGATGACAAAAGATAAAACGGAACGGCATCTGGCGTTGCATGAATGCCAATGCCTTGGGGTAATGATTCAATCTGCCACTCTCCGTCAGTGTAGCCACCATGATGGTCTCGGTAGTTGACCATGGCTTTGAGTGATAGGGAAACAGCCGCACTACCGCGATGAACCGCATAGCAAATATAGGTCGTGTTTTCACCCTGCTGCATCCACACTCGTTTGGAGATAAGCGAATCCTGCACGGCAAATTTCCAGCACGGAATCGCTCCCTCTAGCTGGAAACTTTCGATGGATGGATAGCCCATCGGAGACATCGCATGGTCTGCCCACCGATTGGTATACAGAGGCGTCTGTTGCTGTCGATAGTCAACGGTTTCTTCAAGGCGAGTCAACAGCAAGGTGCGCCCCACGGGGGGATGGAGTGCTGCCACGAGTAATCCATGGTATTGACGGGTAAGATGCCCAGCAACAGTGCCGCAAGCATAGCCGCCAATACCATTTGTCACCAACCATTCACGAGACTCTGCTGCCGGGAGATGGCTGCCAATAGAACGCCCAAATCGGATGGTCATACGCCCCTCATTACTGTTCCTGATAGTTCCAGGTCAATCCTCCATCCACGAAATAAGTGCTCCCGGTAATGTAGCTGGCATCGTCTGACGCTAAGAAAGTCACAAGACCTGACACATCCTCGGGCTGACCTAACCGACCGAGAGGAATATTTTTCAACAGCGCCCCCAGTTTTTCTGGGTTATTCAACAGGTCTGTATTAATCGGCGTTTCAATAGCACCGGGTGCAACGTTATTAACCGTAATGCCATAAGGAGCAAGCTCGACTGAAAGATTGCGAGTCAGCATTTTCATTCCGCCCTTGCTGGCACAATAGGCCGCAAAGTTTGGGAAGGGAATTTCTTCGTGTACTGAGCTGATATTGATGATGCGACCGGGTTGCTTGGTCTTCATCAAATGACGCACGACATATTGTGTGGCAAAGAAAGCCCCTTTGAGATTGACATCTAACACCTTGTCATAGTCTTTCTCGGTCACGTCCCAAAATGGTGCATGCGTCTCTAGCCCTGCATTGTTGACAAGAATGTCGATTTTTCCAAAATGCTCGATGCCTTCGTTCACCAGATTGCGGATATCCTCCATCACGCTTAAATCAGCCTGAATGGGGATACCCGCTTCGGGACACCCGGCCAATAGACAAGTGCCTCCAGCTGCTTTCGCCTTCTCCAGGGTTTCTTCAGCCCCTTCTGGATGTGACCGATAATTGATAATGACCTGAGCGCCCTCTGATGCAAGACGAATGGCGATCGCCTGTCCGATGCCTTGGCTGCTCCCGGTCACGAGCGCAACCTTACCGCTTAATTTCATAAAAGCCACTCCTTTCTTTTAATTGAGCTGATAAGTCGCTAGCCATCATCAAACGTAATCTTCCAAATCCTGTGCCGCCCGCACA
>JBCCWF010000206.1:0-10777 GCA_039194035.1 Cyanobacteria bacterium P01_E01_bin.6
ATATGCGTCAAAGGTATATGGGTGTCCATAGGATTGTTAATGGGTCATCTTATGGCACTTCAACCGTTATCGGCTCAAATACGGGTGGACAACACAACGCGAACCCTTATTAACGCAGACTGTTCAACAGAATGTCGTATTTCTGGTGACTCTGTTTCTAGAAATAGCCTCAATTTGTTTCACAGTTTTGAACGGTTTAGCATCCGAGAAGATGCTCGCGTGATTTTTAGTAACCCAGGTGTTGAAAACATTTTGGTGCGAGTAACTGGAAACCGCCGCTCACAATTGAGAGGGGCACTTCAGGTTCGTGGTTCAGCCAATTTTTTCCTCATCAATCCAAACGGCATCATTTTCAGAGACGGTGCGCAGCTGGATATTAATGGCACCTTTGTAGCCACAACAGCTGACTCAATTGCATTTGGCGATCGCGGTGAGTTTAGTGCAATCAATCCTGAAACAGATACATCATTGCTCACAGTTCAACCCTCTGCACTTCGATTTCCAGTAGGAGACCACCAGAATATTCGCAATCAGGCATTCTTAAACCTTGGTGAGTCAGCAAGCGCATCCCTTATTTTTGTCGGGGGTTCTATCCAGTTCGAAGATGCAGGGGAGGTGTCTGGATCTGGGAATCTAGTTATAAAAGACGGACTGCTTCAACTGGCAGCAGTTTCTGGAGAAGGTGATGTTGAATTTAATCCCAGCACTCAGACGGTAGTCGTTCCTGACAGTATGCAGCAGGGAGAAGTTCAACTGAGCGACGTTATTCTAAATGTAGGAACAGGACAACTCATTATTGATGCAGGTCAAATTCGAGGCGATACTGCAATCTTGTCAGCACGTGGCGATAGTGAGGATGTCGGCACTATTCGTCTGCGAGCAAGCGATCGAATTGTATTAATGAATGGCAGTATTTCGACAAGTTCCTCTTCTCTTTCTAGTTCTCGGGGAGAAATTGTCCTTGAGGCCGGGAATGACATCCAATTAAGAAATAGCAGCATTCTGGGTCGAGCTACACAAGCAGGCAATGGTAGTCAAATTGAAATTCGATCAGAAGCTCTTATCTTATCAAACAGAAGCAGCATTACATCTCAAACTGATGCTACAGGAAATGCAGGGGAGATTTTTCTAGACATTCGTGAAGCGATAAAATTGCGTAACAGTTTGATCAATAGTTTTAGTTCTTCTGGAGCACTAGGCAATGCAGGCACTATTAATATTGATACTGAGTCTCTTCAGCTTGATGCTTCTGCACAGATATCAACATCAGTGTTTGGAAATGGAGGTCGAGGAGGAAACATCTTCATTCAAACAAATACACTCAACTTAGGAGATAATTCAGAGATTGCAGCTAGTGTAACCAGTAGTCAACCAGGAGGCAATATTACTATTGATGCTGGCCGCATTGAGCTTGATCAAACATCAAGGATTGAGGCTGAAACATCAAGCGAAGGAATTGGTGGAAATGTAACGTTAAGAGATGTAGATTTTTTGTTGCTTCGTCGCGGTAGCTTCATCTCGGCACGTGCATTAACTGATGGCAATGGCGGTAACCTGAACATTGATTCAGATCTAATCGTAGCGATTCCTGATCAAGATAATGATTTATTAGCCAATGCCCTAGATGGAGCAGGCGGCAACATCGACATCATCACTAATGGTATTTTCGGTCTTGAGGTACGACCGTCTGATGCTGAAAACATCACCAATGATATCGATGCAAGTTCTCGGTTTGGTGTAGATGGTGTCGTTTCTATCAACCGACTGGAAGTCGATCCCAGCCAGAGTCTTGACGATCTGCCAAATGATGTTGTGAATGTTGCAGGACTAATTGATGAAAGTGTCTGTCAGGCAACAGGAAGCAGTGAATTTGTAAATGTTGCGCGGGGTGGGGTTGCCCCAACCCAGACGGAAGTACTCAGCACCGATGCTGTCTGGGAAGATTGGCGATTGACCTCTGTTCCTGAAGATCCCTCTAGCCTTCCAGATAATGTTGCCTCAGAAAATGAAGGAGAGTTTTCTTCCCTACGCTTCATTGAAGCGCAAGAATGGAAGGTCAATGACGATGGTGATATTGAACTCGTTGCGCCTGCAACGGATGCGTCTTCTCAGAGAGGGTGGAATCAATCCCTAGGATGTGTGAGCTAATCTAAGCACACATGTCCTTCAGAAGATCTAGAAATGCAAAGGCTGCAGGAGTGAGCAGCGATTCTTTTAAAATCGCCACTTGAATGGTACGAAAAAGAGGAACAGGTAAGCGATAAACATGGACTCCTTCAGGGGTCGGCTTTGTTGCGAGTCGCGGACTGATGGTTGCCCCCAGTCCCTTCGCCACCATGTTGACAATGGTAGCGTCGGAGCGCACATGATATGTTGGCGTGAGGGTAAAACCATATTGGGCGCAGTGATCGTACACGATCGCATCACACATATCTCCCTCTGGAGCCATCACCAGTGGATAGGTCGTTAAGTCGTCCCACTCAATCGTGTTTTCCTGTCCCTGAAATCCAGGTGGAAAAAGCACGACGAAGTCATCTTGCATCAAATTCCAGGTTTCAAAGTCACTGCTTGGTATTGTCTGGTTTGTCAGCAACGGATTGGGTGTTGCGTCATGTGTTGCTCCTCCATCTGTCGCCGTATAGGTAATGGCTAAATCGACTCGCCCCTGACGCAAATCATGCTCAGCCTCGGGGCCATCGTCATATTCTGCAATGCGGACGGCGATCGCCGGATATCGTCGACAAAATTCTGCAATCACTTCAGGCAAAAGATGAGATGCGGCACTGCGAAACGATGAGATTCTGACATAGCCGCCCTCTAGTCCCTTCGATAAGTTTGCCTGCTTCACCACATCATCGAGCAAGTGGGTGATGCGTCGAGCGCGATCAACAATTTGTTCACCAACAGGGGTGAGGTGTGCCCCATGACGCCCCCGCGACAGCAGTACAACGCCCAGATCTTCTTCTAATGTGGCGATCGCATAGCTGATAGCAGACTGCGATAGTTGTAGCTGGAGGGCTGCTTCGCTGAAACTTCCGGCATCGGCGATCGCAATCAGTGCTTGAAGATGTGAGAGTTTGGGATGATTGGGACTCGAAGACCCCATATTCAAAACCTCAGGGCATTTGTTTCAGGAAATAAGACTACCCCAATTCCCCATCAAATGACACAGCATCGCAGGGATAATGTCCCTGCACTGCATCATGTACCGCCAATTCAAGCTAGACAATGGGTGTCGCGACAAGGATTATATAGCGCTGTGCGGATTGATTAAGGACGGTGATGTGGTTGCTACCGCTACAAATAAACACAATCCTTGTCTGGCGATTGCCCTAATCCTCATAGATCCGAGCTTCTAATGCACTTGGATTCTCTTCACAATACAGCTCAAAGTTACTCTTTGGTTTTTCAACAAAATCGCTCTTTCGAAGAATGTCGGAGATCGAAATCACACCGAGCAATCCCCCTTGAATAACAGGAGCACGACGAATGCGCGTTTGGGCAAATAATCGAGCAACATACTCAACGCCGAGGTCTGGATTCACGACGATGCATGGCTTGGTCATGATTTCATACACCCGCATGTCCTTGGGGTCATGGCCAAAGGCCGCAACCTTATAAATAATGTCGGTTTCCGTCACCATTCCATAGGGATCCGCTTCGTGGCGCGGCTCAACAATGAGTGCGCGCAACCCTTTTTCTTTCATGAGAGCAACGGCATCGGATACTGTTGCAGACCCACGAATAGTCACAACATCCCGTGTCATAATGTCTGATGCTTTCATCATGGCGAATGAATCTCCTTTTACAGCATGAGTTGAGAACAAAAAGGTGTATTGATCCCGTAGGGACGATCAGCTAACAATATGTCTTAAACCCAAACCATATCGGGAAGTGTAGTTTTCCGAAGAGAAAACTACACTTCCCGACCTAGACCAGGTTTAATGCCAAATCAATCAATCGAGTGCGTTACTTTTTTCCTCGTTGATCAGATGCAACCATCTGAAGCTCTTCGACAACATCCCAAGCCGCAGCACAGGCAGGAGAGGTCTCTCCCTGTTCTTTACAAATAGCCCGAGCTTCCTCGCGGGCAACCTCGATTCGATCCTCGATAAATAGCTGCTTTGGCTTTTCAACAAAATCACTTTTGGTCAAAATGTCGGAGATTGAAACAACGCCGAGCAGTCTTCCTTGAATGACTGGGGCACGTCGAATGCGCGTTTGAGCAAATAATCGGGCGACATACTCAACCCCTAATTCTGGATTTACAACAACACAGGGCTTGGTCATGATTTCATACACCCGCATGTCCTTGGGATCATGGCCAAAGGCTGCAACCTTATAAATAATGTCGGTTTCCGTCACCATCCCGTAGGGATCAGCCTCATAGCGAGGTTCAACAATGAGTGCGCGCAACCCTTTGTCTTTCATGACTGCCACGGCATCGGCAACAGTTGCAGAACCGCGAATGGTAACAACATCTTTCGTCATGATGTCTGATGCTTTTAGCATTGGAATCAACCTCCATCGATATCTTGAATTATGGGCAATAGGATGGTTCTCGACGTTGGAAGGACGACGAGTTACATTCCGGCTAACTCAATAGGAAGATAAAACGCTTTAGAGAGGAGTGCTGCTGTCATAACGTTGGACGCTTTTAGCAGAGCTTCATCGCAGAGAGAGTGGCTGGGAATCCATAGATGTGTGCGGAGATGCGTCCGTCAATCTAGATAAAATCGACTTCTGCCGCAAGGATGAGTCTAATTTTTTGTGAGACCAACTGTCGGTCTCACTATCAGTGATTGATTGTCCGGGGGCATACGCTTCAATGACGTTGCCCGTGGATAAGCTCATCACCAGCAAATAATCACAGTGAGAACATTCCGTTCGAACGACGTAATCACAACCAGGCACTAGGCGATCGCCTAGTTCTTGGCGCTCCGCAAAACTACCGCAGGTTGGACAATGAACACGTTGAATGGTCATAGCAATTTATCGACGACACTGCTGAATTCTTCATAAGGTTTTGCTCCGATAATGGTTTCTACCAATTCGCCTTGCTTGAAAAACAACACAGCCGGAATGCTTCTAATGCTAAATCGCTTTGCCACAGGCTTATTTGCATCGACGTCTAGCTTGAAGACCTTAATGCGATCGCCATACGCATCCGCAAGCTGATCCATCAATGGTGCGACCAGCTTACAAGGCCCACACCACGTCGCTGTGCAATCAACGACGAGCATCGATTCATTGGTCAAAAGCGAATCAAACTCGGTTTCATCTTGGATAAATGCTGCAGTGCCCATGGTTCAATCTCCAAATATATGTGAAATGTGCTGGTGTTCGTTCAGCCAACGACGATGCCGACGTTTGACGCAGATGCTTTAGGTTAAAAGACTGCCTGGGCTGTGAGGCTCAAGGTGTTAGAACAAGTTTTCTTCCTGATGGGTTTTAATCGTGCAGTCGGAGAGAGGATAGGCCACACAGGTTAAGACAAATCCAGCTTCGATTTGTTCATCTTCTAAGAAAGCCTGATCCGATTGATCAACTTGGCCAGCCTCTATTTTGCCTGCACAGGTAGAACAAGAGCCCGCACGACATGAAATTGGCAAGTCAATTCCCTGATCTTCAGCCGCTTCAAAAATATATTGATCATCAGGGACATCAATCGTGACATTCAGTCCATCATCGTTGATAAGCGTAACTTTATACGTAGCCATATATTTCTCCAAGTTAAGGGACAGTTCGCCGGATCATGCCAGTGTATGGATCGACTACCTCAAACGGTTTATGAGCATAGAGGAGACACATGATGTTCACTTCGTGATTCACCGACGAGAGGTGCGTTCTTCGCTAAGATAGGGCTATTCGTCATTCTGAAATTGATGCGTTGAGTTGCTGCTAGCGATGAGTGCTGAACATTCAAAACACCACGATGTGTGGGAAAGACTGAACCAAGGTAGACTCACAAAAGCCAATAGTGGCGGCTATGCAGGCTATGGTTCTCCTGCCTTTGGGCAGCGGTCAGTGAATGGAGAACTCGTCGACAACCCCGATGAATGTCAGGTCATTGATCTGATTCGCCGTCACCATAAGTCTGGTAAGTCATTGCAGAAAATCGCCGACTGGCTCAATCAACATGGCTATGTGACAAAACGTGGACAGGCATGGCAGCGCATCTCCGTAAAGCGAGTGCTCGACCGGTTCTATGGAAAAACTCCTAGAACACAGGGCGTGAGCGATCGCCCAACACAGAATCCGAATCATATCCCCCTTCAATTAGACAATCAGAACACCAAACGGAAACCCTGACTCGATCTCCGCTTAGGAAAGCAAATCAGGAACCTTAGCGTAACATCTGTTTATTGTATACCTAAACATGTCTCAAACTACTGACAAAGATTGTTTCTAACCAGAAATGATGTTACATCCCTCATAAGTTCGTGAAGTAGTCGGTTAACGGCAACATATCCCCCATCGCACAACGTCTTGTCCCTTCCGATACGGGCAGATGCTACTGACACACCTGATATGCTTTGACTAGTCAGCTGTCAGGTCAGTATCCATGCCATTTAAGAACGCCCTCCCCTGGGTTCCTGACTTAATCGACGCCATTGAGCGTCACCCATTAACCGTCTCTCCAGATATGCCCATTGTTGAGGCGATCGCCCTGATTAGCCAGGCACACCAACGGACCTGCGTCTTGCCAGACGCCTCTCTGTCAAACCAACACGAGCAGGATCTCCCTATACAGCCAGTCGTAAGAGCAAGCTGTGTCTTAGTGGTTCAAGAAAAGAGAGTTTTAGGTATCGTAACGGAGCGCGATGTTGTAAGATTGGCAGCCGAGGCAACAAACCTTGACTCCATAACGGTCAAAGATGTGATGGTCTCTCCTGTCATCACCCTTTCAGAGCAATCCGTCCAAGACATCTTTGCGGCACTATTTTTATTTCGTCGATATCGTATTCGCCACTTGCCAATCGTGGATCATCGTCAGCAGCTTGTCGGGATCATCTCTAATGAGAGTATTCGCCAAGTGCTACGACCCGCAAATTTGCTGCGATTTCGTCGCGTATCCGATGTGGTGACGACTCAAGTCATTCAGGCACCACTGACCACACGCATTTTGACCCTCGCTCAATTAATGACAACTCATCGCGTTAGCTGTGTTGTCATCACACAACTCGATGCGGAGGGCATTGATCAGCCCGTTGGCATTGTCACCGAACGAGATATCGTTCAATTTCAGGCCCTGCAAATCGATTTAGAAAAGGCAGAAGCATCCCAAGCGATGAGTACCCCTCTTTTTCTCCTCAGCCCCGAAGACTCTTTATGGGCTGCTCATCAGGAAATGCAGAAACGTCGTGTCGGCAGATTAGTCGTGTCGTGGAACTGGGGGAAAGGGTTGGGCATTGTGACCCAAACAAGTTTATTGCGAGTGTTTGACCCAATGGAAATGTATGGGGTGATTGAAAACTTGCAACAGACGATTCAGCAACTCGAAAATGAACAACCGGTCGAATTGCCCCCAGCGGATGACTCGAGACGATCGTTGCAGTCTCTTCAGGCCATCCCCTTGGCGATCGCCCCAGAACCTCGTCCAGCATCACAATCAACCGTAAGAGACGCTAGTAAACAGGAAGTACTAATTGAAGAAGCTCATACGCGAGTAACGCAGATGATGGCAAACCCAGATTCATCCGTAAGCCATCTAAAATCCCAGCTCACTGACGTTTTAGGTATTCTTGACCAGCTCTCTCAGGCAATTAAGGCGCAGATGTAACCCTGTGAGTCCATTGTGAATCTGTGTAAGGCGCATGCCAAGGAATGAAATGCAATAAGTACCTGGATATGACTTGGCAAACGTCTCAAAATTACAACGCAGAAATGAGGATTTGGGGTGCGCGTTGCGCGCCCCAAATCCTACTTCCTCCGTAAACTTTGCCAAGTCGTGTACCTGGAAGTAATTAAAGCCAAAAGCCCAAATCCTGTGCCGTCTGATGCTCGGGCGACACAGGATTTGAAAGGGGTTGTTTGTTTAATTAATTATGGCTAGATACTGAGAACCTTACAACGATCTAATCTGGGATATTCAACGCACCATGATCAGTTAAATAGCAACGTTGTTCAGGACTGATCCCATGGGCATCGGTGAAAATTGCACCGTCAACCTGTGTTTTGTTGAGCGTTGCCCCAGTCAATTGCACGTTCTCTAAATTGGCTTGCCTCAAATCAGCTCCTGTAAGATCCGCATATTGCAAATCGGCATGTTCTAATGTGGCTCCAAACAACGAGGCATCTGCTAAGCGAGACTGTGACAGCGTTGCCTGAGTTAAGTCTGCCCAGTCTAGTTGAGATTCGAAGAGAATAGCTTCCTGCAAATCTGCCTTACGAAAACACGTGTTGAGCAAGTTGGCCTGAGTGAGGTTCGCTCCAATCAGACTCGCCTCGATAAACTGTGCGCGTTCTAAGTTTGCACTATCGAATGATGCTCCAACCGCATGGGCCTTTACCCAGCGAGATTGAACCATTTGAGCTGCACAGAAATTAGCGTAGTCTACATGGGCTTTGGTCAAATTTGCTTTTACTAAGTTGGCATGTTTGAATGTTGCACCCAATCCTGACAAGTTGCTCAAATCCGCCTGATGAAGCGTACTAAAGGATAGGTCACTCCGGTCAACGATGGCGCTCCGAAACACTGCATTGACAGCTCGCACCTTATGCAGATTTGCATCAATTAGGGTTGCCCGAATAAGATTGGCTCCTTCCAGATCGGCATCTTGCAGGCAGCTTCCAGTGAGAGTGGCCCGAATCAATGTAGCGTGAGAAAAGTTGGTATGTTGGCACGATGTGTGACTCAAATTAGCCGCTCGAAGATAGGCTCGTGAGAAATCAGCACCGTCAAGCTGTTTTCCCCCCATATTGAGAGTACTCAACTCTGCCTTATGGAGCGATCGCCCATGGTAGAGCCGATCAAGAACTTGCCTCAGGGTAAATTGTGCCATTTGTCGGTGAGTCGTCTGGTAAAAGCAGTTACCCGTAAAGATTCATCCTTGTATGCTGACATTCCTAAATCAGAATGGAAGCCATCGACGCTATCAGAATCAATAAGAGTAATTTTGTATCGAATTTAACAATATCGGTTTTTTGTTTTCAACTCAAGACGTTTAAGGATTTCTTTGCATCGCTGGTCGACTCATCACGTAAGCCGGGAAAATGTAACGCGGGATTCTGGGCGCAGAGTATGTGTTTAGCGTGAGGCTCGGCGAGATCCCCCTACATCTCCCTTGAAAAGCGGGACTTCGAGCCAGTTCTTGTTGGGCTACCTTTTTTAAGGGCAGCGACAGCAGGGAATCAGAAAACTACGCTACACATGTGCGGCGCTCTGCGCCCCAGAATCCCGCCTTATAAATACAAGCCATCACATCAGTAGAGCTATTGCAACCATCACAACCGTCAACTTGAAAGCGCCTAGGAGTGCTCACCGCGATACTCCTAGGCGCTTTCAAGTGACGGTTGAGCTAAGACTTACTCTTTAGCAGTAAGCGCCAATATCTTCTCCGCAGACATCAGCCAGATAACACAGAGATCGGAATCGTAGTCCAATTAATTGTTCATACAGGGGATTGAGTTTACACAGTGGGGGGATATGAGCAATGACCCATTGTCCGATCCGAATATCTCGCTCAAAAGGGCACTGAGCAGGAATAAACCGAGAAATTAGATGAGCGGTTCGCCGATCATTGATTTCGACCCGATCAATCCAACGTCGGATTGGCATGAGAACATCGCCTTGAGTGTGACGGCGCATAGAACATCCTTTGGTTAAAACGTTTGAGGATTGCATGGATAACATCTCCATCGACTAGAAATCATTCTGGCTAATTCGCCTTTCTGAGTTATCGGTCACGGCGCTCTACATTGAGGAATTGTTCAACGGGATCTTCCCCGAATGTAGAATGCCCACTTTTTACAACCGACCTACTCTGAAGATACAAACCAAATCAGATGATTTCTTGAAGGAATTAGGAAAAAACTGAGTTTTTTTCTAAAGCTAAGATGAAACCTAAAAAAATGCAGATTCGCATTAGTTTTAAAACTGAATGTAGATACGCTAATTAAAAGTTGAAAATGTATCAGAATTGACGAAAATTTTCTGTTTTTCAAGATCTTGCTCTACTGAATTTGTACGCAAGAAATCTGTATATCTTTCGATGGCTTCTGCTGCATCCACAACGGGATACTGAACTTTAATGCCATCTTCGAGTGTAATTACTAAGCATAATTTAGCAGGATCAGTCGCTTTTAGGGACTTTTTCGTAATCAACATAATGAATTTAGAACAATTAACTAAATCGACAGAGAAAATTAACGTTTGATTAACAGCATAAGTACCTATGTCTTGGGTATGTAACGTCCGAAAATGCATCAAGTGTTATCGAATCGCGTGTCAGTATAAACACGTGAAATGATTCGGTAATCCTCTGTTTTATCGAAGTATTATTTGGTACAGAGATCGAGCCGTAGCATGAACTGAGATGAATCCATAACACGTAAAAATGACCCAAGCTACTGATCCCTGACGATATTTGGTACTTTTGGCTGTCATAAAGGGGCTTGCGAGGGCAAAGTCGTTGTCTAGCAATGACTTCACATCGAAACATATCCTCTTTAAGTGTGCGAATAGTACGTGCTCTTCACTATTAATGAACCATTACACCTCCGTGATGTTCCTGAGATGGAATAACTCGACTGGATGAAGACTAAGCTATCATTG
>JBCCWF010000207.1:0-10768 GCA_039194035.1 Cyanobacteria bacterium P01_E01_bin.6
CCCCCCCCCCACCCCTCTAACTTTATTTTCAGATCCCTTAGGTTACACTATGGCACAGGAAGGGCGATCGCCCTTCGCTCCTAATCTTTGGTCAACGATGGCCGACGGGACGGGGACTGCTCCCCTGCGGCTGGAAACTCTTGCTTATTGGCCAGCCAAATACGATGGAGAAATTGGTTCAAAATATACCGACTTGCCTCTCGTTTTTCCGGTGGAACAGTATCACTACTTGAAAAATTAGGAAGCATTGCCATAATACCAATCACCTCGGTATCAAACCCAGGTCGAAAGAGGTGAATGGGCCAAATCAGATCAGCGGTATGCCGTGCATCAAAGATCATCGCATCGACATCAGGGAGGCGATCGCCATACTCTTGGAGTTCGATAGGTACGTCGCTATCTTCTAGCTGGATGGCAAAGGGCCTCAGCCAGGCCATCGCTTTAGACGCGCCGCCAGATTCAGGTAACAGCTGAATTAATTCGACATAGAGACGAGCTTGAGTGTCCTCAAGGCATAGTATTGAAGATGCTTTCCACTGTGGCGTGAGCATATTTAGGTTGAACGAAGAGACGTTCTCAACATCAGGAAGAACAAAAAGCGGTCATCCGCATCGATTTTACAAAACTTAACTCGCCAGTATATGCTGACAAGCATCAGTTAAGTCGTTGTGATCGTGCGCTTGTTGATGGTTTGCACATGTTCCGTGGCTGAGTGTCGAGGACATATTCCGAGTGTAGTCTATCGACAGGATAGTGATAAGTACCTGGACGTCATTATTAAAACCAAAACCCCCAATCCTGTGTCGCCTGCGCAGCGGACAGCACAGGAATCGAAAGGTTACGTTTAATTATGGCTAGTTACTTAGTAGAATTTTGATTGATTCAGTGATTACAGTAGAAAAGAATTGTATTGGAGGTTAAGAGCTGTGGCTGTTGAAACTATCGAGAAGCGTTCGACAGTTAGGAAACATGCGCCAAAGTATCGGGTTCTTCTTCATAATGATGACTACAACTCGATGGAGCATGTGGTTCAAGTGTTATTGAAAACAGTGTCGAGCTTGACCCAACCTCAAGCTGTTGACATTATGATGCAGGCTCATACTCAAGGATTCGCACTGGTGATCACCTGTGCTCAAGAGCATGCCGAGTTCTACAGTGAAACCTTGAAAGCGAACGGGTTGCTCAGCACGATTGAGCCGGATAGCTAGGCCGCCATACAGTGACTCGTTAAATGGCTCGTTAGACAGTAAGGACAGGATCGATTGAGACGATACGACACACTGTTGGGGAACGTTGCAAAAAGTCCCTTTCCAGTTAGGCTCATTGTATTTATTGCAGTCCTTGCTGCTACATGGACGCCATTAGCAGTTCCGATCGCTTTGCTCATCTCTGATCCCACGGGTCGAGGTACAGCATTACTGATAGCGGTGCTGGTTGCGTTTTTAGGCGTTCTGATTGTTTGGAATCGGCTGCTTTATCGAAAACCAGTCGGGCTTGCCGCATACGGCCTTCAGCGCACTCGGCAGAATGGAAAAGCACTGCTGTTGGGCTGGGCAATTGGTGCCGTGAGCTTAGCGATTCTGTTTGGCTTCGAAGGGTTGTTGGGGTGGCTGTCATGGCAATTTGGTGCGGCAATAACGGCAGGACAGCTAGTCAGAATTGTCCTTGAAGGAATGCTGGTGGCGATCGCCGTTTCATTCGGCGAAGAACTATTATTTCGAGGCTGGATTCTGAATGAACTTGATCGCGACTATCACCCCGTCATTGGCTTGTGGGTCAGCAGTGTCTTGTATGCTGGGGTGCATTTCATTAAACCCATTGATGAAGTGATCCGGACATCTCCTCAATTTCCAGGGCTTGTCTTGTTGGGACTCATTTTGGTGTGGGCACGGCGATCGCAAAAAGGGCAATTGGGGCTATCTATCGGCCTCCATGCAGGACTGGTGTGGGGATACTACCTGATTCAGGTCGGCCAACTCGCTACCATCAGCAGCACAGCTCCAGAATTATGGATTGGCATTGACCAAAACCCGCTCGCAGGTGGACTCGGACTCATCAGCCTCAGCATGATCGCGGTCTGGATTCGACAGTTTGAATTTGCCAGAATCCGTCTCCCAATCCTGCCTAACATACTGAAATAATCGCTTGCATTGTGGGTCACACGTGAAGACTGGACTCAGTGGATATACCACCTTATACTGGTGATCATCATTGCTCTGCCTGCGAATTAATCAGTATTCTGGTTCAAAAAAGGGAATGCTAAGACTAAGTAGCTTGGCGTTATTAAACTAAAAAAACAAAAACCTGGGGAGCTTACCTCCGGGGCGATCCCCAAGTTTTTAAAGTGAGTTTATTGATGCCTATCTATTTAGATCAATCCTTTGATTGTGAATGTGCGACATAGAGAAACTAAGAACTCAGGCCATCAATGTCTCTTACTAAATTCTTAAATCTGAATAAGTGGGGAGGCTCAAATCGCTTCAATCTCCTTCGAAATTTTTCGATCGTCAGTTTGAGTGCTTTTATCCTAACAACAGCGTTGCTTTCCCTCTTTTATCAGCAGCAAAAAGTACGGGACGTCATTGTGTTGACCGAAGAAAAGAATGTTGCAATCGCACAGTTCTTTTCCAATGTATTTCAACAGAGATATGGCTCATTGCTGTCTTCAAACCAAGCGCTCAGTAATGAAGAGTTAGCAGAAGATCCTAGAATTCGTCAGCTCCATGAAGAGATTCTCCTAGAATTTGAGGGGCTATCTATTGCCAAATTGAAGATATTTGATTTACAAGGACGTACCGTTTTCTCAACCAATGCGTCTGAAATAGGCGTCAATAAGAGTCGTTATCCTGGGTTTGTCTCCGCAAGTTCTGGTGACGTTGTCAGCCAATTGGAGCATCGAGATACCTTCAACGCCTTGAGAGAAAACCTAAACGATCGCCATCTACTCTCTAGCTATGTCCCCATTCGTATCAAGGACTCCAACGATGAAATTATTGGTGTCTTGGAACTTTATACCGATGTCACCCCATTATTGCAGCGCATTTATCAAACTCAGCTCGATGTTTTAAAGGGCAGTGCGCTAATCTTGTCGCTACTGTATCTTCTCTTATTTCTCTTTGTTCAGAGAGCAGACCATTTGCTCAAGAAGCAATACAAGTAATTGCAGGAATCCGAAGATCGCTATCGACAGCAAGCAAACCAACTCGAAAATGTGGTGTTGGAACTGAAAAAAGCTCAATCACATATGCTTCAAAGCGAAAAAATGTCGAGCTTGGGGCAACTGGTTGCAGGTGTTGCTCATGAGATTAATAACCCCGTCACCTTTATTCATGGCAATCTGCTTCACGTGAAGCACTATGCTCATGATTTGATTGAACTCATGCAGCTGTATCAGAAGCATTACCCGCATCCAGTTCCAGAAATTCAAGAGGCCGTTGATGACATTGACCTGGAATTTATTCAGAATGATCTTCCTAAAAGTCTCTCATCCATGGAAATTGGGAGCGATCGCATTCGCGAAATTATTCTAGCTCTCCGAATTTTCTCTCGATTGAATGAAGCCAAAATCAAACCCGTTGATATCCATGATGGGCTGGAAAGTACCCTCATGATTTTGCAACATCGTCTCAAAGCAGGCCCAAAACGGCCAGAAATTTTGGTGATTAAAGATTACAGCACTCTTCCATCCATCGAATGCTATGCAGGGCTGCTCAATCAAGTATTTATGAACATTCTTGCCAATGCCATTGATGCGCTGGATCAAGACGCTAGTCGTCGAACCTATGCGGAATGCCTTGAGCAACCGGGGCAAATTACGCTGCGAACGTCTCTCATTGATCATCAATGGGTGCAGATTGCGATCGCCGACAATGGCTCTGGAATGTCTTCCGACGTTCAACAACGAATGTTTGATCCATTTTTTACGACAAAGCCTGTTGGCAAAGGAACGGGTATGGGCATGTCGATCAGCTATCAAATTGTGACAGAACGACATGGAGGACAGCTGGAGTGTTTCTCTGTGCCGGGCAAGGGCACTGAGTTTTTCATTCGAATTCCCCTTCGACAAACCGTTCGTGATCGCACATCCTCAAATGCAGAAGAGCGCTCAGAAGTCCTTGAAACGATATAAGCTTACTGAGAAGATGGTCTAAACGTTTGTGGCGGTTAACATTCTCGACGAACCAACCACTCGCTTATGTAACCCTGCGTCCTGGGCTTTTAGTCCACCTAACTGAATCTCCTGTAGCGTCAGAAAAAGTTTCTGGCCTTTTATTGTTTTTAAAAACTCTAGGATTAAACACTCTAGAATTAAAGACTCTAGAAGCCCTGGACTTTTCCTCTTGTTTGATTACTCTGTGTACCTCTAATGTCTATGCTGGATCGAGACTCTGATCGACTACCACCCGCCCTAAAGCGCATTGCTGGTGCGTTTCGTCTGTTTGGGTGGATTAGTTTTTGGTCTCAAGGTATTCTTGCGATTGTATCGACCTTGGTGCTCGTGTTTTCGTCTGCGGTCATCGGGCTTCAAAACACGACTCAACAAGGAGGTGCCCGTGATAATCCAGGAGCAGGAGCAGGGTTGTTTCTTGCTATTTTGGGTCTCGTCGGGCTGTATATCGGTGCCTACTGGGCTTTTCGATATACGCGACTGTCTCGTCGGCTACGGGCATTAGATGGGCGCGATCGCCCCAAACCAGGCAATGTCGTTCAGACGCTTCGTCTTGGGTTGCTGGTCAACCTCGTCGGTATGTTGCTCACCCTGCTAGGCGGAGAAGCGCTGATTGGGGCATTGGTTGCAAAAGCTCTCTCACAACCCCAAGGAAACGCAGCCTTTTTCGAGAGCATCACCCAAGCCATTCAACCCTTAGACATTTGGGTTATCCAGGCCAACATCAACATCGCCCTCGCTCACTTCATTGGAATTTGTATTTCGCTGTGGTTAGTTCAAGTAATGGGACGCCACCAATAGCCCATCGGATTCTTCGATGAAGAGAACGTTCCTCTACTCCACCTCAAATGAGAGCGCTGTATTTTCGATCAGCGTTTTTTGGTCAGGCGATAATGTAGCAAGCTGCTGGGCGATCGTCGGATTGTAGATTCTCAAATAATTCCAATAATTCTCAAACACCGACTCGACATAGCCTTTCGTTTCGGGAAAAGGGATTTGTTCAATAAATACATCGGGGTCGCTAAAACCAAAGCGGTTAATCCAATCTGCAACGCTCCCAGGTCCCGCATTGTAGCTTGCCACAGCAAACAACGAGTTGTTGTTGTATTCACGGTGAGTGTAATCTAAGTACCACGTGCCAAAGTTGATGTTGCTTTCGGGATCAGTCATGTCGTAGTCTGATATGCCAGTCTGCTGCGAAATCCAGGATGCGGTCGAAGGAATCACCTGCATGAGCCCAGCCGCTGCGGCAACCGATTGAATCTGGGGTTCAAACCGCGACTCTTGACGAATGAGAGCAGTCACCAAAAAGGGATTTAGCCGCCGCTCTGTCGACCAATTCACAATGGTGTCTTGAAATGGGAACGGATAGAGTGCCTGCCAATAGGCACGGGTTTGTTTTACCATTTCAAACTTAAAGTCGTCCGTTTCTTTTGGTCGCCAATCTAGGCTCGACATCATAAAGATACCGGCTAGATTGTCGCCAACGCCGAGGCGCATGATGCCATCGGTAAACTGTTCTGCCGTGGTCAATTCTGGATTAGACTGAAACTCGACCTGCCACATGGCCCAAGCATCCTCATCTTGGCCTAAGCGATAGAGTTCGTTCAGCGTATCCGACCCTTCAGGAAGAGTCGTTCGCATCTCTGGCTCAATCAGATCAGGATTCTGTGAACGTACAGACGTGAAATCGCCCACATCCCAGCCTAAATAACTTGCTGATCGCCACGCATAGTAAGACTGTGGATAATTCTTCAACACATACTCATAGGCTTTTCGAGCATCGTCCCGATTGCCAAGCTGAGTCGCCCACTTGCCGACCCAAAATCCTGCTTCAGGGGCACGGTCATCCTCTGGATTGTTGATGACGAGTTGACTCGCCCATTTCCAAGCATCTTGAATATTGTTGCTGTCCCGAGCTGTTTCCATGTATTGCCAGCGGAGGTCTGCTGCAGCTTCTGAATCACTATACTGATTAAGCACAGACTCACGAGCCTGTTCTGCTGACTTGTCGCTTTGCAGTTTCTCCAAGTGCTTGGCCCGTTCCACAAGAGCATCTGCAGCTCGATCAGGAAACGTCTCACGCACCCGATCCAAATATCCGATGGCTTCCTCTGACGGCACCAATTGGGAAAGTCTAATTAATCCTTGAGCGGTATCCTCTGCATTGGGGAATTCAGCGATTAATCGCTTGTAAGCGGCGATCGCATCCCCATTACGTCGAGCCAGTTGTGCGCCCCGCCCCGCTCGATAACGGTTCAATGTTGTTGCAGGAGCCTTTGCATAAGCAGATCCAGCTTTGCCATACTGCCACGTTTCCCAATAGCCAAAACCAATGGCTTCCCAGTCTTCAGGCTGGAGCTGATCGGGATAGTCGCTAACCAGCCGATCGAGCACATCACTCGCATTCGGCTCATACAGCCCATGATGAGCAATCAGTAATAACAGCTCAGGCTGATTAGGATTCGATTCGAGGCGGGCTTGAGCAATATCAATCGTGCGAGGATGGGCAGGATATTGGGCGATCGCCTGATCCCAGTAAGTCGCATCGTCTTTGCCCAAATGATACAAGGCTTCTGCTTTGAAGGGACTATCTGAGTGATTGTCCACAATCGTCATCCAGGTGGCTTGGGCGCTTGCTTTATCACCCGTGGCGGCTTGAGCCTGAGCCCGCTTGAGCAAAATGGGCACGGTGAGCGTCGGGTACTCATCTTCCAGCGTCTCTAGCAATGGCAACGCAGAACCGCCTTTGTCTTGATTGATCAAATCTGTCGCAAGGAGATAGCGGGCACGGAGGCGATCCAGTTCAGTGGTAGCCTCTGTCTTCGTATTTCCAGGTAACGGGGCATCTGTGGCGATCGCCTCTAAGGTCGGTGCGCGCTCTGGCAACGGCTCCATCACCAGTGGCAGCACCAATGAATTCTCATCATCAAAATTAGGGGTGGCCCAAGGCAGCGGATCTGTGGGCGTGTTGAAGCTGGACGTGAGCGGAATCGCAATGCCTGCGCCTAAAAGCGCAGCCCCAAATCCCAAGCCAAAAAGTGTCTTATTTAATCGTCGTTTGGGCATAACCACCAATTGTATGAATGCTTAAAACCGTAAGGCACGAAGCCGAACACGCAAACCCCTACTGACGAATGCTAGCGCAAGAATCCAGAAAAATGCTCGAAAATACAGTGTCGTATGTGTAAAAAAATTCAACCTGAATACGGAGAGCAACAAGATCTGACTAAATGTTATGCATTGGTTTCAAACTACCCGCATGAGGCTGCCAGCACGAGTCAGATTCGATGAGTGCTTCTGCCGTTGTTGCATCCACAGGTCTAGAGAACAAAAACCCTTGAGCAGCTTCACAATGAAGTGTCTTCAAGTGATTTAATTGCTCAACGGTTTCGACTCCCTCAGCAATGACAGTCAAACTAAGCTGCTGCGCCAAACTAACAATGGTTTCTACAAAACCGTGCTTATACCCCTCTCTTCCGATTTGGTTCACAAATGACCGATCGACTTTTAAGCAGCTAATCGGGAAACGATGGAGTGTGCTCAATGACGAGTAATCAATGCCAAAATCATCAATGCTCAACTCAATCCCTTTACGTTTTAGTGCCGACAAAAGGGTGATAAATTCGTCACTATTATCGATTAGCATTCGCTCTGTCAGCTCTAGTTTTAAGCATTGGCTGCTCAATCCAGCTATTGTCAGAATGTGCTCTACAGTATCAACAAAGTCTAATGATTGAAGCTGTTTGCTCGCAAGATTCACGCTGATGCTCAAGTTTTTTGCGGTTGGATAACTGGCCTGCCATCGAGCCATCTGCTGACAGGCTGTTTGAAGCACCCAGTTGCCAATCGGAACAATAAGATCCGTGTATTCTGCAACTTCAATAAACCCAGCCGGTGATACAAGCCCCTTCTGAGGATGCTGCCAACGAACAAGAGCCTCAAACCCTATTATTTTCCCAGTGTTTATCGAGATAATTGGTTGGTAATGCACTCTAAATTCATCACGCTCCAGTGCCTGGTGTAAATCACTTTCAAGCTGTAGTTGGGCGATCGCCTGATTATGCATCGCCTGATTGAAGATTGCGCAACGCGACGTTCCTTGTTTCTTGGCGCGATACATGGCAATGTCTGCATCACGCAAGAGATCAGTGCCTTGGGCATAGTCTGGTGAACTTAGGGCAATACCAATACTTGCAGCCGTATAAACATCACGCCCATTCAGTCGAATTGGAAATTTCAGGCGCTGAAAAATACGTTCGGCCACTCGAATTGCATCCGCAACTTGCTTAATGGGATCGAGTAAGATAACAAACTCATCGCCTCCTAACCGTGAGACAGTGTCGGAACTGCGTATCTCTTGCCTTAAAATATTCGCAACTGAGATGAGTAATTGATCGCCGACTTGGTGGCCAAGGCTATCATTGATCATCTTGAAGCGATCGAGATCGATGAACAAGGCTGCGAATTGTTGATCCTGATAGCGTCTGAATTTCTGAAGTGCTAGGTCGAGATGCTCCATTAATAATGCTCGATTTGGGAGCTGCGTTAGAGAATCGTACGAAGCTCTACGACGGAGTTCTATTTCCATCTCCCGGCGTACCGTAATATCCAAACATTGCAGCAAAAAATGTAGCGGCTTTGCAAGAGAATCTTGAACAAGAACAATTTGCAAGATGGTGTAAACAACCTTCTTACGATGAGTAAGGTATCGACACTCCATCCGAATACTTCTTGTATTACTATCCCGCAGTGTCTGGAGTGCTGCCATTTGTTCGGGAATCTCGTCTGGATGCATCAAGTCCGTCCAAGCCCGATTCACTAGGTCATATTCTGAGTAAGATAATAGTTGTTGAAATGCCTGGTTCGTTCGAATTAGTCGACCATCTAAGGCTAAAAGAGCCATCCCAATTGGTGCCAACTCAAACGCCAAACGAAACTCTTCTTCGCTTGCAAGCAGTTTCTGATTTGCTTCCTCTAATTCAGCAGTGCGCTGATGGACACGTCCTTCAAGAGTTGTATTTAAGTGTTGAAGTTCAGCTTTGGTTTCTTTAAGGTCTAAATGGGTTTTAACCCGAGCCATCACCTCTTCCACTTGAAAGGGTTTTGTGATGTAATCAACTCCACCAACAGAAAATCCTGAAAGTCGTTGCTTTATGTCACTCAGCGCACTCAGAAAAATAACCGGAATATGACACGTATCAGCATTCGCTTTGAGTTGACGGCACGTTTCGAAGCCATCAATTCCTTCCATCTGAACATCAAGCAAAATTAAATCAGGCAAAATCTTCTGCGCCCGTGACAAGGCAGCCTCACCACTTTTGGTAATCGACAACCGAAAGGTTGTTTGACGAAACATATCAATTAAGACTTGAATGTTTCCAGGATTGTCATCAACAACCAAGATTAAACTCTGCATCAAATTGACGGGGCTCGTTGGTGAAGACATAAACAAGTGCTTTTAGGGCAAAGGTCGCTCAATGCAATGGGCTAGGTCAGTTGCGTCATCAAGTCAGGAAATTCCATATCAAGCCTGGAAATTTCACAACAAGTAGCTATCCATAATTAAACGTATCCTCCCAAATCCTGTGCTGCCCGCTGCGTGGGCGGCACAGAATTTGAGGTTTTGGTTTTAATGACGTTCAGGGACTTATGAGGGGTGACTAAGGAATTCATCATGGTCTGCTCTGGTGTGATAGAAGAAGAATGGAAACGATATTCCGGTAATATCTGGTGCAAAGATCAGGCTCATAAGCTCTTCGAAATATTAATCTCCGACACATTAGTCCCCGAAACATTAAGAGATACCTTGCTCTACAATGTTCCCTGATACAGAGCAGAAATAACGAGTTTATGGTGGGCGAATGCTCGATCAAATCCTCCCTTTGCTCAACGTTACCTATCAACACAAGTCAGACCAGACACGGCTAGGTCAATCCCATGCCCGCTCCTCCGAAAATCATTGCTCAAATTAGTAAAACCCTTACCATTCAGGTCTTAGTGCTAGAGCAACTGAAACCCACAATCCTAAACTTTCGTTGACTTGCAAAAATCCCGCCTAATTTCAAGCAGAAAAAAGGACAGCCTAAACTGCCCTTTCTACTGGAGACACAAACTTTGATTTGAAAATAACCAGGAACAACTGAACCCTTTCTTCGCCTAGATGATGAGCATTCTCTTGGCTTGGAATGCTCTTATTCTGAGGCAGCGACTTTTGCCAAAGGTTGTGCTGCAAAAGCAACTGATAGCTGCATGCCAGGACGTAATTGTTGCATCGTGCTGAGATAGGCATCAGCTTCTCCTCGGCGACGGAATCGAGCAATAACCTGCTGCCCCATTTTTGGGTGTTGGTTCTGCACCATCCAAGGATTAAGTTGTTCTTGATACGTCATAATCACTATTCTCTGCCTCACAACAGGAGGAATTCCTCGAATCACGTCAAAGTTGATGATTACCTACTTAGGCTTTGAACAATGGAGTGCTCTGCAACCACATGCTCTTTAAAGCATTGCCGAAAGCTATAATCTCAAATCAAAAAGGCAATGGCATCTCTGAGAACACTAAGTAGCTCAGCGTTATTAAACTGAAAACCTAAAAACC
>JBCCWF010000208.1:0-10758 GCA_039194035.1 Cyanobacteria bacterium P01_E01_bin.6
CGTGCTGCAACTGCTCAGGGTGCTAGCAATGGTACATCGGTTGGTGTTGGCGATACGCTGATTGCTCGAGTATTCGAGCAACCTGGTGAGATGTTTGCATCAGGCCCCGAACCCTCAGAAATCGGTATAGCCTCGAAGTTAACAACACCACCAGGTTGCTCGAATACTTGAGCAATCAGCGTATCGCCAACACCAACCGATGTACCATTGCTAGCACCCTGAGCAGTTGCAGCACGTGCACCCCGAGCAAGAACCTGGTTGCTAGCAATAGCTGCAAAGAAACCAGTTGCAGACAATGCTGCACCGCGAGCGAGAATCCCACGTCGAGACATGCGAGCCTCTAAAACGTCTTCAAAGGGACGATTTTTTGATAGATTGCTGCTTTCGTTATCGTGAATCACCTAGTAATCTCCTCTTTTGTGAACAGGCAAAGAAAACGACAGATTCAGAAGGTAGTGTGAAAGTTGGTTTTACCCTCGAACTACTATGGGCAGAGGCACACCGCCTCTCAACAATCAAAAACAAGCCATAGAGTTGTCTTGCCTTTGAGCGGACACAGAATCTCTACATAAGCAGCAGAGATTTTTCTCTTACGAGAAACTCATCAGAGCTCAGGGATAGTGTTTGAAGGTTTTTCACTCTCACCCAAGCATCCTCAATACCAGAAACTAGATAGACTGGCGGTAACTTATCTGTTCTCCTGACTAATCCAAGTCGCTTAGATAATCTCGAGCAATTTCTGAAGACACTTGACCCGCATCCAGTGCTTCATCGACAAACGATGTGTCTTGTGAAAATGAACTAACGGATCCTGAGGGTCGTGCAGGTGAAATTGCAACGACTCGTTCCTGATCGTGCCGTTGCAGCAGTGCATAAGCATTGTGATACCTGCTCCAAGCACTTACTTGAGGGATTTGCTGCCATTGTTCACGGGACACAACTGTCGTCATCAGGGGAATGACTTCTCCGTTGCGATGGCCTAATACTGAGACCTGAAGAGTATCGATCTCAGTGTTTTGGGTAAATTGATGAACAATTTCGCGAGCGACTAATTGCTCCGCTTGTGTCATTAAGTTGCTATGAGGAACCTGACCCTGTGTGGGTATGTCGATCACGACAAGATCAGTGTCTGCTTGAGCAGGTCTATAGATTCCACCGAGCGCACAGAGAACAAGGGCGATCGCTATCGATAGCAAAAGATTTCTGATCCTTATTTCTTGAGCATGTAATCGATATACAAGCTTTTCGGTAGATGTATGAGCTAAAAACATTTGGATATTACAGAGTGAGCATCCCAGGATCCGTAAAAATACTCCCACTTAATCTTTATGTGGAGGTAAAGGATGGATTAAAAATCACTCCGTAAAATCTGTAAGAAATGGGACGTGCAGGCTTGTTCTTAGAGCCGCACTGGTTATAGCCAAGTCGCCTCAAAATATGAGACCCAACTTTTAGTTCGCAAGGATCATAGTCTCTAGGTTGGCTCTAAAAAGCGAACATTATACAAACTAATGGCTGTAAAAATATTTGATTTCAATCATGATTTTGCGAAATTCACACCTAGCTTTGTGAAGATACAGATAAATACGGTTGTGCTTAATGCTTCCTTAACTCGAGCGTGCTCCCTATGAATATCACTCTTGCTTCGCTAAATCATCGATCCATTGCTATTGGGCTTCTTACCTTTGGTCTAAGCTGGATGTCCTGGCTGCCAGGAATTGCTCAGGCTCTTCCTGATTTCAGTGGAACAGGGCGATCGGGTAACCGTGTGGGCGGCGCAAGCCGAAGTGGTGGATGTGCCCGTATCACCGATTCTCATATGATGCCCATTGTGCCGATTGAGGCTGACCATGGAGGACAAACGACGCAGGCACAGCCAACGTTTTGGGTGTATGTTCCATATACCCTTGATGAAAATAGCCCCGTCACATTTGCGATCCACGATGAGCATGGCAATGATATATATCAGACGACATTCACAACTGCAGCCATGCCAGGTGTTTATGGTATGCAACTTCCAGATTCAGTAGAGTTGGAGAACGGTAGTTACTATGACTGGTATCTCTTGGTCTATTGCAATGACCCTCTGCGGCAGGAAGTCCCATCGTTTGCCAGCGGGTGGGTTCAGCGGGTTGAACTGCCAGATAGCATTGATGCTGGCATGATTGATGAAATGACTCCAATGGACCAGAGTCGTCTGTTTGCGAGTGAGTTGCTGTGGTACGACGCACTGGAACCCTTAGGAGAAGTTCTCCAAGATAACCCCGATGATGCGAATATTGTTGCCGAGTGGATGGATTTACTAGAATTACCGTCTGTTCAGCTCAATGAATTTTCACGATTCCCCGTTGTGCCCTGCTGCGATATCTCTGCCGAAAATGATGAATAACTCTCGATTAGAAGGTCATTTATCGGGGTCTATTTCTTTCGTACTAAGTACTTGGACGAAATTAAAACCAAAACCCCAAATCCTGTGCCGCCCGCTGCGCGGGCGGCACAGGATTTGGAAGGTTACGTTTACTTATGTCTAGCTACTTAATCCACTGCTTGTAAATATTGAGTTGTCTGCTTGGACAAGTTCGGCGTCCAATTTTTTCGATGAAGTGCGCTGTACGGCAGAACGCGCTGGATTTCACTAATCGTTGTAATCCCAGCAGTGACCTTGGCGATCGCCGCCTTACGGAATGACTCGAAGCCAGTCTCTTGCAAGTAATGATGCAGCTGGGTGACGGTACCTTCGTAAATAATCTGACGAACCGTATCATCAACATCGAGCAACTCAATAATTGCCTCACGCCCCATATACCCAGAATTAAAGCATTTTGCGCACCCCCTCCCCTTGCGCCATTTTGATGAACTGGCACGTTCTCGTGGCAGACGCAATAACGTTAAGTCTTTATCGGTAGGGGTATACGATTCTGCACAATGGGGACAGACACGTCGCACAAGACGTTGGGCAACAATGCCGAGAAGCGCATCACTGATCAGACTCGGATCAGGCCCAATATCCTTTAGTCTCGGAATTGCACTAACCGCATCATTTGTATGCAACGTTGTCAGCACTAGGTGACCCGTCAACGCGGCTCGAACAGCTGTTTCAGCCGTTTCCTCGTCGCGAACCTCTCCTACCATAATGATGTCAGGATCCTGCCTCAGGATGGCTCGCAGCCCTGCTGAAAATGTCATGCCTGCCGCCTCATGAACCTGAGTTTGAGTAATGCGAGGCAACACATACTCAACGGGATCTTCAACCGTGACAACATTGACAAACTCAGTCGCCACCCGCTGCAAGCTGGTGTAAAGCGTACTAGTCTTTCCCGATCCAGTTGGGCCCGTAAAAATAATCATGCCCTGGGGCTGGCTCAACCAATTGTTATAAGTCTTCAGCGCTTTCGGCGTAAACCCAAGTTCTTCGATTGTTGAAAAAGGATTTTCCTGGGGCAACAATCGAATTACAACTTTCTCACCGCCCACACATGGCAACGTGCTCACCCGCATATCTAAACTGACATCTAATCCTTGTCCAGATGAATATCGTTCACCGATTCGAGCATCTTGAGGACGACGACTTTCTGCAATATCCATGTCAGACATCACTTTGAGTGCAACGACTGCTCGACGACTGATGTCCAATGGCAGTGTGGTAATGTCTCGTAGGATGCCGTCAATGCGGTACCGAACTAGCAGTCCAGCTTGAGTGGGTTCTAGATGAATGTCACTCGCTCGATTTCTCAACGCCCCAGAAATAATAGTTTTGATGCGACTAATCTGATCGACTGCTTTAGAGAGAGAGAGTTCAGTTACTTCACTAATATCTTCATTCTCTACCTCTCCAGTGAGTGGGTTGACGAGATTGGTGGTCTGTAGTTGCTGGAAATCAGAAAAATGAAGATGTACCCAAGAGCGGTAACACTTTTCACTAATCGGTAGCACTTTGATGTCGGTTAGAGTGCGATCGCTCAGGGCTTGAACTTGATCATCCGACAGCGCAGTTGGACTACCCACGTAGTAACAGTTTTGCCATAGCAATAGTGGAACGAGTGGGGGAAGCGCTTTGGGGTCTGGAAAGTTTCTCAAGAACCGAAGGCTGAGATCTCTATCTAAAGACAGAAGATTCACTTTGCCCGTTGTGCCAATAAGTCTCTCTAGTGCTTGCTCACAGGTAATTTCACAGGAGCGAAGCTGTTGCCAAACTGACTGGGTAGTTGTGGATGACATAAATGTATTTGCCGTAGGAGTAAGCGCCAACGAGGCGAAACGAGCTTTTGCACCTTTTAAGTCTTCACTTGGCGAAGATCGTAACATTACAAATTCACCTTGTCTGTTTTGTAACACTCATAAGGAGGCAATATTTTGACGTTACATATGGCATTTTTCAAAAGCCTCTCAATGACCAAGGCATCCGCTCATCTCAACGCTTTAATCTTGCTGAGGTCTGTAACTTCTGAAGAGAAAAATTTCATCCTGATTCCCCATACCATCCTTCGGAGAGTGATAGGGCTTGTATCGAATAAGTACCCAGGCATAATAAAACAAAAATCTAAAATCCTGTACCGCCTGTACCGCATGCAGTACAGGATTTGGAAGGGCATATTTAATTATCGCTAGCTGCTTATCATAATGAAGCACAACGAAGCATACTATTTCATTCCTGTTATTAGGGGCGATCGCCCCTAATAACAGTTCAATGATTTGCGCAATGTCCCCAATGATTTTCCGCTGAATTTTTTGTGGTTTAGTAGAGAATTGATGCGAGCAAGAAGTCTGACCAGGTGCACTGAGACAATGTAAAGAACCAGGAAAGAATTTCCCTACCCTGAGATAATCGTCTCAATATTAGATTTGGATAAGCAGAAAAAGCAGGCAACAATCTCACGATTAAAAGCTCGTATTTCTTTCTCGATCTAAAAATTATGTTTTGTGATTCAGAGCTTTTGACAGAATTGTCTAGCGTGAAAGAGTGCAACGAACTCAGGAAATGACAAGTGCAGCATTTTCTTAAGGATTATTTATTTTTCCTCAGCGTTACGATTTTCAACTAAGTTGGGTACGATGATGGTCATAGATTACCGGTTTTTGTATTTCTGGGTTACATTAAATTAGCTTTTTAGGTCAAGTTCATTTTCTGTATTAGGTCACATTGATCGTACAAATTAATTTCTGAATAGGGATGTGAATTCACTCCTCTCTCAGAAATTAACCATCATTCTTATATCTATTATTGACGACGTGGATAGTGTGAGTTGTGGTTAGTGCTTTAACAGGTTTTTTTTCAGGGAAAGCAAAAGGGATTGGCATCGAGCTGTCTCCAGACAGGGTTAATGTTGCTCAACTGAGGCGCAAAGGTCAAGACTTTCAGCTAACAGAGTTTGCAACAGCTGAGGTTCCAGAAGGAATTTTTCAGGAAGGGCAGATTCTAGATGCTCCAGCCATGGCTGAAATTATTCAGTCTCTCATGGCTGAACATAAAATTAAATGCAAAACTGCGGCCACTGCTATACCTGGAGGTCGGGACACGGTCACACGGATCATTCCGGTGCCTGCTGAATTGGATGATCGGGAACTTCGAGAGATGGTTCTCAATCAAGAAGCTGGGTTATATCTTCCTTTTCCAAGAGAAGAAGCAGACGTTGATTATCAAAAACTTGGCTTCTTTGTTGATGAGGACGGTATTGAAAAGGTTCAGGTTCTGTTGGTTGCAACTCGAAAAGAGGTAACCGATTCGTATATTAATACGTTTCAACAGGCTGGGTTAGGCGTCAATATCATCGAAATTAGCAGCTTTTCTCTCATTCGAACTATCCGAGAGCAACTTCGCCAATTTACCCCCCAGGAGGCCGTTGCAATCGTCGATACCGAATTTGAAAGTACAGAAATATCCATTGTGATTGATGGAGTTCCTCAATTTTCGCGAACTGTTCCGATTGGGACATTTCAGGTGCAAGCTGCGTTGAGTCGGGCGATGAACTTACCTCCATCTCGAAATACTGAGCTTTTACAAGGGATGACGGTTCCTGTTGCTCCGATGGATAGCGTGGGAGCACCGCAGATGCCAGGAGGCACAAACCCAGGTACAGCTGCAATGCTGAGGATTTTAGGTGAGCTTGCAGATGAACTACGTCGTTCAATTGACTTCTACCTTAACCAGGGTGACGACTTGGAGGTTGCACAGTTATTGCTGGCAGGGCCAGGAGCAGCAATTGGTCAGCTCGATGAATTCTTTGCGCAACGGCTTAGTCTGCCTGCTAGCCGAGTAGATCCGGTATCTGCTCTTTCCCTGGACGTGAGTGATGAAGAAATTCCAGATGTTCAGCGGCCTGGACTTGGTGTTGTAATTGGATTGGGCTTGAGGGAGGCATGGTAGGAGAAAATGTATAGTCTTGATATCAATTTCCTAAGTGATCGAGAAGAACGCTCTACTGGGATAGAGGCTACTCCTGTCGCAACTAGTGGGCCAGTGAATTGGGTTCCAGCTATTGCAGGTATTGTTGTTGGTGCAGTGCCTCTTGTTCTCGTCCTCGGTGGGTGGTTATTTTTGCAGAATCGCAATGCCGTTCTTCAAGAGAGGGTAGCTGAGCTTGATACTGAACTTCTGGCTGTGGGAGCTGCCCAGCAACAGCTAGCCGAAGCTAGAGCACAAGCCCAGCAAGCTCAAGATGATGCGCTTGCGCTAGCCACTGTGTTTGACGAAATTAAGCCGTGGTCAGCAATGATGCGCAATTTTAGTCTCACAGTACCTAATGGTGTTCAAATCAGGTCGATCCAGCAAGAGCCTGGTACCGGTGAAGAAAGTCGGAACATTATTGTGAGCGGCTTTGCTAATTCATTTGACGACGTCAATGACTTTGTTCTTGTGTTGTCCCGATCTCCTTTCTTAGATGCTGAAAGTACGCGCTTAGAAGGATCAACATTAGTAGACTTCCCTGATAACTTTGAATTTCCAGAAGGATCAGCTTCTGGTATTGAAGTCCGTGTTCCTCAGGTTGTTCAATACGACATCAAAGCAACCATGACGGATCTACCGGCATCTGAATTGATTTCCGACTTGGAAAATACGTTAGCCGTTGGCCTGTCGTCACGAATTCGAGCATTGCAGGATAGAGGAGCCTTACAGCCATGACCATTTCTGGTGATTTTATACCCGATGAGGATCAAGGATTTGAAGAGGAATCGCAATTCCCAACAATTTTTGGGCTTCAATTGAGTCCAGTGGTCTTGGGGGTGATTGCAGCTGTTCTATTGATTGGGGGTGCTGTATTTGCGTTCTTGAATTTAGTGCAACCAAAGCTTCAAGAGCGAGCGAGTCTAACGCAGCAGATTGAGGAACGTGAAGCTCAGTTGAGTGATACTGAGGAGCTTCAACGGCTGATTGCTGAGACAAACGCAGAGAAAGAAGCGGCGGAACAGCTTCAGGCAGATGTGTTAAAGCTTTTTGCCGACAAGGAAAGTTTGGAAACCTTGTTACTTGATGTTAATGCGCGTGTCCAATCGGCTAATGCAGGAGTGGATCAAGAAGAACGCCGTGCGGTCTTGTCTCGGTTTGATTTGGATGAAGGTTCGTCGGGCATCATTAGTGATGGATCCCTTGGGGAGGCAGTCAATGGTCGCCTTGAGAGACAAGTCTATAACGTTGAAATGAAAGGCAGCTTCGCCCAAATTCAATCCATTCTGAGAAGCATGGAACGTCTACAACCATTGCTGACTGTGCAAGACTTCAATACGACTCTGGAAGAAGCAAATCGATCATGGTTGATTAATGAAGATGGGAGCTTTGTAGAGCAAGACTCTTTTTCAAGACTCGTGACTTCGTTTCGACTAGACGCTTTGCTGCCTTCCGAAGCGCCACCGCCACCGCCACCAGGAGAGGCCACAGAAGGAGAACCTGAGGACGCTGCATCAACCTAATGCATGTTTCCTAGAAGGTTGGCGATCGCGCCATCGACATCCAAAGTGATTCAATCAATGTTTACTAAATCGTCATCTTACTGTGTTGAGGAGAGGAGAGAACCGTGAAACTGCATCTTGGGTTAGCTGGAATTATAGGAAGTTGCGCAGCGAGCGTTCTCATCAGCCAATCAGCCTTGGCTGCAGGTACAGAGATTCAATCCGTACAAGTGAACGAGTCTGAATCGGGTATCGTTGTCACCTTAGAATCATCTGATGGTGATGAACGACCACAAATTTTTACAGTCAGTCGAGGTAATACCCTCGTTGCTGACATGATTAATACATCGCTTAGTTTACCGAGTGGAGATACATTCTTTCAGGAGAACCCGGCACCTGGAATTTCTGCCGTTTCTGTCATTCAACTGGATGAAAATAGTGTTCGCATCACCGTGAATGGCATCGATGCAGCACCGGTTGGACAAGTTCAGCAAAATGATGGAGTGATTGTTTTTAACTTTGATACAGAAGGAACACAATCTGCTGCTGCCGAAAACCTTGATCTTGCAGAAGTCGAGGCAGCACCTATTGTTGTGCCGGAGCCAGAGCCTCAAGAATCTCAAGTTTCACAGATACCTCCGTTGCCGGACAATACCGATGTTTTGATTCCTGATCCAACGGTACGAATTGATGGAAATCGTGTAAGTCAGCAACTCATTCGTCCAGCAGTACCTCCAACTCAGCCAAGGGCAGTTGCTCCTCCAGTGGGAGATATTGCGACAGGAACAATTGATATCACACCGTCTCGAATTGACATTGGAACCCAGGAAATTCTGCCTCGCTTGGTGTTGAGAGATGCGCCTGTTCGTGAGGTGCTTGCACTTCTGGCGCGAGCAGCAGGTTTGAACTTGGCCTACACCGGTAGTGATGGATCAGATGAGGATGCTGAAGAAGTCACCATCTCGCTTGATGTTGAAAATGAACCCATTGAGGATGTTTTCAACTATGTTGTGAGACTATCGGGAATTCAAGTAAGCCGATACGGTCGAACGATTTTTGCGGGACCTCAACTCCCGAATAGTGCCCGAGACGTTGTTGCGCGATCGCTACGATTGAATCAAGTCGATGCTGTTGCTGCTCTTCAATTTCTAGTAGCAATGGGAGCCGAAGTTTCAGTCAGCCAAGATCGACAGGTTACAGTTGTTGATGCTGTCGCTGTGAACGAAGGGGGGAACGCCTTAACTCAAACCCAAACGTTTGTAGAACCACAGATTACAACGTTACGAACTGAGTATCAGGATTCCAACCCTATTCTTAGAGGATTGGTGGCGGTTGGTGATGAGCGAACCAACTCCGTCACTCTGATCGGAGAACCGAGGCTTGTTCAAATTGCTATTGAGCAACTGATTCCACTTGATGTTCGTCGTCGGCAAGTCGCTGTTAATGTTCGAGTCATCGATGTTGATCTGAATGCAGTTGAGCAATTTTCGAGCAGTTTTTCCTTTGGAATTGACGACACCCGCATTATTAATAGCAACGGTGTTGGGCTTATCAACTTTGATGAAGATAGCCCCGCTTCAAACTCCTTAACGTCTACAACCATTGGTACTGACGTGGTCGGTGACGTATTTTTCGACGCAGATGGTAATCGAGTTGTCTCAGGCGTTGATTCTCCAGGTAGAGATGCCTTTGCTTTTACGAACAATTTCTTGGCTCAGCTACAATTTGCCGTGACAAACGGGAGTGCAAAAATCCTGACTGATCCAACCTTGGTTGTTCAAGAAGGACAGACCGCTGAAGTCGTTCTCGCTCAAGAGGTTATTACAAACGTTGAGATTGAAGAAGAAGGCACTGGAGATGACCAGACGACGACTGTTACCGTTGTTACTGAGCCTGCAGGGGTGATTCTCCAAGTTCAAGTAGATCGCATCGACGACAATGGATTCGTTAACTTATCCGTTGCTCCGACAGTTTCTGCTCCAGGGGCAGTTGAATCTGTAGAAGTGGAGGGTGCTTCCGTTGACCTAACCTTGTTAGAAGAGAGACGGTTGACGACAGGCCAAATTCGTATCCGAGATGGTCAGACGTTGATTCTATCTGGAATTATTCAAGATACCGATCGCGTTGATATTACAAAATTCCCAATTCTTGGCGACTTGCCTATCATCGGTGCTTTGTTTAGACGAACATCGAGAAGTAATGAGAGAAGTGAGGTCGTTGTTCTTATGACGGCTAATATCTTGGATGATTCAGAACTCTCTACCTTTGGGTATAGCTTCAACGGTCTATCACCTGACTCTCAGCAACTCCTGAGGCAGTAGTCTTTCGCTATTTGCTCTCATGGTCATGATGTAAATATCCAGTAAAAGGACATGAGAAATCATTTGCTCATGTCCTTTTGCTAGCTGTGCTCAGTTTCGTGTGAAACAAACTATTGGGATTTTTTCATCTGCATTATTGGCTGATACGGTATGGAACTTGCAATTAATTAAGGTGAGCGACACAATCTCAATAGATTTCAATCTAAATCCAACCCAATTCGAGAACTACAGTTCTCAACCTAGACGAGATTGATTTTATAAATTATTTGGTCATATTCTATATAACCGCATATGGCCGCTTAAGAAGCCAACCTGATTCTGGAAGTCATGTAAATCTATCATTGGAGGGTGTTGAGAGTTTTTGAGGGCACCCCATAGATGAGTCATGCTATCTCAATAACTCACCCCATACAAGAGAGATGAAATATTCCTGTACCATTAACCCAGTGTAAGTTAGCTCGCCTGCTAGAAGTATGAGTTGATATGTGATCACCTTATTTCTAGTTTGTTTCAACACATAACTTGGCAAACTTCTCAAAATTGCAACGAAGAA
>JBCCWF010000209.1:0-10731 GCA_039194035.1 Cyanobacteria bacterium P01_E01_bin.6
AACGATAAAAACTGACCATGAGTTACTGCTTGAAGTGGCTGTAAAATCAATGCTACTTGTTGTCATTTCAACGGCTGGCAGTCCGTTGTATGCATTTTGAATAAGTTGAGGTTTGTTGCTGCTGTTAGGTGTGGCATTTCTCCCGGTAGTGTGATTATCTGTTATTTGATCAATGTCGCTTCCCGTCGTTACGACAACATTGCGCGCTGACCACCAGAATTCCAGCCCTAGTATTGTTGGAAGGCTGTACAGTGGTGGAATTGAGCTACCAGATGAGTTTCCCGATGCGGCGATCGCCCCTAATATGGATGGCATCATGCTGTCAATTCTCCGAATAACCACCACACATCGCTAGCTACCTTAACGAGAGCCATTGGCCCATGCTGAGCGCCTGATTTTGCTTTGGCTCCAGAGCTTTGGATTGATACGCCTGACCCACCCACAACCGTTACTTGCCCTGCTCCTTTTTGCCTGAGCATGATTTGCGTGCCAACTGGAAAAGCTACGCTCGAATTTGGTGGAACGGTGAGGGTGATAGCAGATGCATTGTTTAATTCAACGAGCTTACCCCTGTCGGCCAAAGCCAATGTGTAAGTTGTCCCGGTTTGATCGTTGATTAGCAAGTCTTGATAGGCGATCGCCCTGCTATTGCCGTCACTTTCAGCGCGTATAGAAGCTTCTCCACTACTGTTCCATAATGCAAATTCATTTGCCCCTGTGGTTGGCGCAGATCCTTCGGCGATCGCCCATGCGTCAGATGTTTGTTTACCTGTAAATGTGTTTACTCGATTGACGTCGGCGACTGTGTAGTTAGTGCCGTCCGATGGATCTCTATGGTTAAGTGTGTTGTCTGAAGTTCTCGCCCAGACATCTATCTCTCCCGATCCAGTGCTCGGAGCCGAACTGGTTGTGGTGACGGTGACAGAGGATGTTGAGCTGACACTACCCGTTGCCCCTTGTGGTCCCGTCGCACCTTGTGCACCCGTCGCGCCTTTGGGCGAGAACAGTAGTGTCACATTGCTAGATAATGACGGAGTTCCAGCCAAATGGGTTACAGACAATGTGCGATCGCTACCATTGTCTGTTTGGCTGTCTAGCGTGAAGTAAGCCACTGCTGTGATAGTGCTCTCAGATTGCACCGCGATCTGAGAGCCATCCGGTATTTGCGCCAGAATTGCGCCAATGTTTAGCGAATTCCTGTCGGTTTCATGAACGTAGATACTTGTCGTGCTGTCCGCTGCTGCATTGTTGAATCGAATTTCGCCTGAAGCAGCTGGTGATGCCGTACCTGCGGAGAATGTGAACTTAAGTCCATATGGTGTTCCGTCTGCACCTTTTGGGATACCAAAATCAAAGACCGCTGCTGATGACGATCCTGAATTTGCAGCTGTTGCGCTTTGTCCGGCATCCAGGGTTGTCGTGGTTCCTTCACTTATTGTTGCTGCTGCTCCGTCAGCGCCGTCTACTCCATTTGTTCCATCAGAGCCTTTCTCCCCAGCGGGTGAGACCTTTGCCGATCCATTGATGGTTGCTGATGGTGATGCGTTGGCCGTTAGCCCTAGATTTGTTAATCGTAAAGACTGTGAACTCAAGCGAGTAGCTGTGTAATAGCCACCACCTTGGACAAAAAGCGTTTGCCCGTTACTCACCCAATCCGCCGACTCAACTGAAATATCAACGGTTGATCCGATTGCTGGCTGAGTAAAGTTGGCTGTTGTTGTTGTGAATCCAGAGTTGCCGTTAGCTGCGACCAATTCGGCATAGGTAACCGTTTCTTCGGTGATCTGAACGCCGTCATCGGCTGAATGTGTGATTGAAGTCAGCTCACCGTTTGATGTTGGCCAGTGGTATGCAACTCTTACTTGATAACTACCAGATGCAAGGCTGGATGAATTTGTGACAGCCGATCCGCTGATGCTGCTGTAGTCCCACAATCCAAAGCTGGGCGTTCCCGATGAATCGGGCAATGAAACTGATGAAGCTCCACTGATATCGGTGATCAGGATCGTCTGTGTGGTGTTTGGCGTAATCGTGATGGTGTTTGATAGCTCCTGCCACCCACCAGAATCTTTGTTTACGTAGACTTTCAACTCTGGCGGAGTAAAGTCGCCCGTTGCATTACCCGCGATGATATCTGGATAGTTGGATCGGATCGTACCTACGCCATCTGCATCGCACGGATAGCCGACAACAATGCTGAGTGACTGGCCTGAGCCTGAAATGGCGATCGCCCCAGTGCTATCACTTGCGGTATAGGTGCCTGGCGCCGTACTGACTTTTGCCCGAATCTTTTCAAAGCTCAATACCGCGCCCGCTGATGCCCTGGCAAAGACATCACCGGCCAACTTACCCGATAGCGCAATGATCTGATCCGCTGTGTCTGTGGTAAGCCCTGTGATATTGGCCTCACCCGTGGGCGGGAAAACGTAGGCGATGCCAACGGTGTCATCAACCGTTTGCCCCGCACCTGAGAGTCTTTTTGCTCCCGTCGTTGCACCGGGAACAATCCGACAACGACCATCAGGAGTTTTTGAGATGAGGTTCCCGCGCCCAACGGTCGCCCTTGTTGGATACCCCAACCGCCCCTCATTGAAAAGCAGCACCTGCAGTTGATCATTATCTTTGATGCGGCCACCGAACTTAGATGCATCGACTTGCAATTTCACCTGATAGATCAGGCAATTTCCCCGAATCAAATCTTGAGGGACAACAAGCCCGGTCAATCCTGAACTCAGCTCATCATCTCCTAAAACGATGTCGCTGCCAGATCCTGTAACGCTGGTGTTCAGTGCCCCAGTGCTACGTGTGCACTCACCTAATAATGTCCCGATTGCACTGGATGAGAATAATTCAGATCTGTCGACACCTGATTGAGAAATACGGACGGCAATTCTTGAGCCTTTGACTACATTGCTTCCACTATCTGCGGTCAGCCCATTGTTGACGGCGAAATATGGTGCATACAATTGCTCAGATCCGTCTGGTGTATACGGCGGTGGATTGATGATGTAATCAGCATTGAGATTCTGGATTGCGCGATCGCACCCGCCTGGTTGAGTGCCTGCGACAACATCCTGTGTCGTATCAGCAACGTACTGAGTGAATCCCTCTGTGTGGGCAACCCAATAGCCCGATGAAGCTGCAACAACGCCGCTGACGGCTTCTGTGTCTAGGCGATAGTAGGCTGTATCAGCAGTGGAGTATCGAACCATCCCATGAATGGCATTTACTCCACTGGGCAAAGCTGCTTGATTGGCGACGATTTGACTTGAGCCAAAGACAAGGTGCTCGTCACGACTTAGATTGATGGTGAGTGGAAGCGATCGCGCTGCTCCTTCCCCTGGGTAACTCACGCTCGATACTGTTACCGCATCTCGATATCGGATTGATGCGACCCTCCGAGCCGTTGTTTGATCGTCTGTCGTGTTGAACGAGACGACAAATTCTTTGAGGCCATAGACTTCGGCGGCAGATACAGCACCTGAATTGATGGTGATTCGCACCTGCTGATTGGCGCTCCACGAAATGTTGATCCCCGCTGTACCAGGTGAAGATGCACCATTGCTGAGCTGATTGAAGCCCGCCCGATTACGAGCAGATACCCAAAAATAGCCGCTACCGGATGACAAATTACCACCGGATACGGCAGCAAAGGATACGTCACTGGTTCTCTGCCTTAGTGGTGCATAGGTTGTAGTGGTCATTGGCGATCCGGTAGAACAATCGGGCGATCGCTCTAATGATTCCTAAGACAAGAACAGAGACTTTTCAGCGGCTCTTCTCTCTACTAATCCAGGAAGAATCTTGCCTCCACCCCAGACCCAGCGATCAAATTCTTCGGCGGCGATCGCTGATTTATCTTTGTTCAGCAATTTGAGCAACGTTGAGCGCTTAAATGCCCCAATGCCGATGTTGAATGCGAGGCTTACGAGTGCTGCAAATTCGTTGCCGCTGAGTTCAACTTTGACCAGTTCGGTGACAGCCTTCTCAAAACGAATCAAGTCTTTTTCTAGGATGCTATCCGCCTCACTCTCGGTAATCTGCATTCCCATCGTGATTCCATCGGTTGATCCGTACCCAATAGTCCATACATTCGCAGGACACAGATAAGATTGGAGCTTCAACCCTTCAAAGCGTTTAATCAAGGCTTTTCCCGCATCGTTGATTTTTCGATGCAGTGCTGTTATATCCGCCTCCATTTCGGTCGCATGGCCTTTGAAGATGCACAGTTTCACGACAAAGTGATTATCTTGCTCAGAAGTGACCTCAAACTCTTCTCCTGCATCTAGATCGATGACTTCAAATGGTTCTAGGGAGCTAGCTTGAACTGGCCTAATTTTGCCAAGTGTGTTTGTCGTTGTACGGATTCTGGTCATGGCTGCTCCAAGTAGGAAAGCCCTCAAGAAGCGAGGGCATGCGTGCATCTTGTGTGACCAATCACGAAGAGTGATCAGGATCAAGATTCCTACTTAAATCGCTGAACACTGGACCCGTTCGTTGACGATGGAATTTGTATCCGTTGCTCACGTCCGTTTTGCTTAATCAATAGCTGCCCGATACCCTGACTCGTAACGGTTGGGGTATTTTGCTGTAGTTCTGTTAGCAGTTGAGCAAGTGTTTTAGGCATTGGGAATCTCCGAAACGGTAACGGTTGGTTGCATGAATCGTCCCAGCGTCACACTCCAAGGGCTAACGGACATCACTCCAGCGGTCTCCACGTTGAACTCTTCGGCAATACTCAGCACCACATAGATGCCACCATTCCACGAAATCAAATCGCCCTCGTCATAACGTCTCGATGGGTGCAGCAATGTTGAGATGACTTCAACTCCCTGTGTATTGAGGATGGATATGTCGGTTTCGGCTGCGGCGATCGCCCGTGCAACCGTATCCCCACCAGGAAACGAAATAGTTCCCTCAATCGGATCGTCATCCGTTAATCCCGTGTTAGGTGTCCGCATCAGCAAGGTGACGTTGCTCTCATCTGGTGCATTGCCTGACACCTCGCCATCTTCCTCGTATTCAGCCATTCGGGTATGCTCTGATGGTCGGCCCAACCTGTCTTCAGATGTGGCGATCGCTAGCGACTGTTGCAGTCCAGCGCCATCAATATTGTTTGTGCGTTGAGTGACCTTGAATGCATCCTTCTCCGGCCTGTATGCGGATCGGGTGACATCTGATGACGGTGAGATGATGGTCACTTCTTCTTCGTCCCTGAAGTCGCTACCCGTAACCAGCGTGGGGCGCTCAAGGAATAAGCCAAGGGCACCAGGATCTCGTTCATTATCTGTGAATGCTGATTCGATGAGTCCTGTCTGTAGTTCAAGGACGCGATCGCGCCTTCTCCTTTCAATGGCGAATTTAGGTTTGTAGTCGAACTGAGTTAAGTCGATGTCGGGGTAACGCTTGGCATATTGTTCTAGCGTCCATTATTCTGTATCCGTCCGCTCTGCCCAGAAGAACTCGGTGTATTGGTTGAGTTCCGTTGCATGAATGGGGCTACCTGCCCCAGTAGCGATAATGCCAGCTAAAAACAGCGTTTCTTTTTCGTTGGTTTCTGACTTGTAGCGCTTCAACTCTCGAACACGAATGGTGCGCTTAATTAAGTAATTGTCGCTATCAAAAAAAGTACGAGTTAATTTGGTGCGAACTTTTTTGAATGCTCCACTGACAAGGTTTTCTTTATACACGGGTTTAGCCGTATATGTTTGAGAGAAAGGTGAAAGAGCTAATCCGCCGCTCACTTCTTGAGAAACGACTGTTTCGTAAACATCAGAGCAGGCATAGGCATAGCCAAACTCTTCAGTCTCAACCCATGTTTCAATCTCGTTGCGGTACTGGGTTGTGGTTCTCGTCAGCACTTGTCCGCCTAAGTCGAATGAGTTATTCGGTTCCCTCAGATCTAATTGCAGTGAGGCGGCGGTGATGATGCGATCGCCCGTAACGATGGTGCGCACCGTATTCTTTCGTCCGTTCCCCTCGCCGTCCTCAGCAGTGTCTGTGAGGTCTAGCAGTAGTTCACGGTTTAGATATTCATCACTGAGCTGAAAGGTTTTATACTCGTTGCCTTGTCCGGCGTATGTCTTTGTCAATGGCGATGCCCCACCAGAGAGGATGTCGGCATCAGAAATTGTGTGTAATTTAGTCGCCCCCCATGTCCTGATCTCTATTTGGTCAGGGTTTGAGTAGAAGGCGAATCCGCGATATGCCCGTGCTCGTGCCAACTCAGATCCGAGCGTCGTCGTTGCTTTGAGCGATGCTTCTCTGTCAATTGGGACGTTAATGGCGGGGCCGCGATATACAGTGCCCGCTCGTTGGGCTAGGGTGCTTAGACTTACCGATGTGGTTGAGCTACTGGATCTGAGCAGCACATTGTTGTCCAAGGCTATGTCGTGCGCGCCTTGAAGATTGACGGACACGTTGATCTGGCCTTGACCATCGTTGCTGAATTGCAGATCAGACACCGCATAGCCACGGCCGAAGAGCACTACTTTCTTGCCGTTTCTGAGTGAGGTGCGGACTGAGCTTTCATTGCTGGAAGCTGTTGTGAATTCCAGGGAGCCGGATGGCGATCCTTCAAAGCTTCTGCTCAGACTGATCGATCCTGAGATATTCCATTCACTCAAAAATGCAGGTATCTCACCCGTCCATCTGTCGTTAGTGACTGAGTAAGCCGCTGAAAATGCCTTGTATTGTGCTGCTGTCCCTGTTGCGGGTGTCGCCGTTCCCACGTTTACATCCAATGTATTGGTCGATGGAGAGTAGTGGAATTCGCCAGTGGAAGGCGTACCCTCTTCGTCTTTCGTTGGGGTGTACACCACATCATCAATGGTCACCGATGCGACGTTGCTAACGGTTGATGGAGGCGTGACGGTGATGATGCCATCGACAGGAGCAGGAAGGGCGATCGCTTCTGTTGACTCTGTCTCGACCCCGCTGCTGAAGGTGATCACCCCCAATGAGCCAGCTGTGAACGTGCCTGAGATGCTGGCGATCGGTGCCCCGGCAGATGAGGGAGCGGCAACAGTTGGGAGATCGGGTGAGGTGAGGGTGAGCATGGTGAGGAGTAGCAGGTTACATCAAGGTTTCCTGCGATCGCCCTCATGCTTTCCAATCATTTATATGCAGTTAAAAATCGAAAATGGCTTAATCAAATCGTTTTTGGCGATCTCTGTCGTCAAAGATTTTGCTTTCAACAAGGCTACTTGCATCTTTGTAGAACTGAAGAGCTAAATAAGCCAATATTCCGATAATAAAATATCGAAATCCATGATTTGTATTAAATTTTCTTTGTGGCGGTGACAGCGATCGCTCAAGCTGATTTTCAATTTGCGGCTCATTAGATTGGCTGACTTCAGCTACCTTCAAGTCAAGAGTAAAGTCTGAAATGAAAACCAATATGGCTAAAGACGCGGCTGACACCAAGAGTGAAACCGTCCTTGCAAGAACAGTGCTATGAATCCTAGAATTGCTAGCTCTGAGTTTCTTCATTCATCCTCTTCACTGTTCTGATCAATCGCTCTTGCCGCTCCGGACAAAGCTCCTCCCAACACACTAAGCGCACTTTCAATGAAGCCAGGAGCATAGTTAAAGAAAACACTTCCTGCGGCCAACCCCGACATAGCAAACCCAACTTGCTGAATAAAAAGATCTCCTTGGGTAGTACGTATCTCCTCTTGTACAATCTGATCGTTTTCTCGAATTTGAACGGTTTCCGTTTTGGTGATTGTTGCTCCAGTCACACCAAGTATAGACCCTGTGATAAAGACTAACGTGGAGAACCACATGTAAAACGGCGACTGTCTATGTGATGATTTGCCATCTTGGTCATGACTTTTTTCATCTCCTGGCTGCCCTCGACTTCCTCCCCATATAAAAAGCTTTCGACTCGGCATTTCTATCTATTTTCGTGGCAGCAGCGCTAAGAATATCCATTAGGTTAGCACCCAACGCTACCTCTTTAATCGTAGCTTTTTAGATATAGGTCTATCAATCCCTAGGAAGATTCGATCTGAATTTCAGTGTCCTACACGATAAATTTTGTGAAATCTTTCCCACCAAACCAAGTAAAAATGACCTTGCAGTCTTATACCCCAAGCTCTAACGGTATTACTAAATCTAAAGCGAAAAGCTGTATCAAATTCTTCTAAGCCTATCTCAATCCACCTGTTCTGAGCTTCTCGATCTAAAGTCATCAGTTCTTGATCATGATGACTGGGTACACTTTTACCTCCCTTTGCATTAGTCTTGTGCACATTAAGGATCTCATTCCAAGTCGATCCTTCTAGCAAATTAAATTTTGGGAGTATCTGCTCTGACCATTCTTCATCAGTCCAGACTCTTTTTTCTCTCCATGACCACTCACCATCCAGATCAGATATGGTGGTGCACCATGTCAAATGACAATCCAATGAAAAAACTTCTACAGTCGGAATGTAGACAGATTTGTCTTGAGTTGGCTTTTCATGGAACTTGACGATCTTTAAATGCAGATCAGGGATTGGCGCTATTCTTTTAGCTTCTGTCGGCGGCTCTTCAAAGCCAGGCGGGAACTTTACTGCTTTCTTTTTCTTGAGAGCTTTCTCCTCTCTTTTTTGCTTTCTCCTCTCAGCCTTTGATAGCTTGTCCATCAAAGGCTTGAATAGTATTCATGTATTGCAGATAAGGGAATGACTTCAGTACTCCTCATCGTGGGCTTCAAGTCTCCTCTAGCATCTTTCCACGGCGATTCTTGGTGAGTGAGTTCGCTCAACCACTGCCCACTTTTGTGCTGCAATGCTTTTAGCACTGAATCAATAGAATCTTTTTGGTTAGAAGTCAGCGCATCAACATCCCCGTCAGAAAAAGTTCGTTCAGTAACCTTGAACTCGCCTCGATGATATTCATATAGCTCTGGGATTACAGGTCCATTTGCCCAAGCCTGAATATCTTCCTCAAATAAAGGGTTTTCGTCCCAAACAAGAGACCATGCCTGACTGTAATAAACAAGCTTTTGCAGCTTCATTGAAGTCATCACACCAGCCTTGTCTACAATATATTTCGCCACATCTACAGCACTCGCCATATCATCACCTTGCCGATTGTATGGGATTACTCAAGATCATAACATTCGCCTCTAGGGGAAGTGCATTAAATCTTGTTTGCCCTCTCACTTGCTCAGAAGGATCAATTTCTATTTGAGAAATCGCGAGAGTTTTGTTCGACTATACAAATGTACTCTGGGCGATCGCCATCCTTCGCAGCTAGCCTGGATATAGCCCTTAGCTGATTAGAGAGATGCTTGGTAGAGAGCCGAGTCGCCTAAAACCTTCTCCCTCTATCGGCTTTCAAATTCCTCATAAAGTCACGCTCCCAGTCGGCCATCACTTTTGCTTTTTGGCGATCGCTCTGATCTAGCGCATAGGTCTGAGGCATGTTGAGATTGCCTTGAATGGTTGGGCCAGTTGGCATGTGCTGAATATCTCGCCTCAATGCCTTCATCTCCTTCAGTAAATCGGCTTGGCTGCTACCACTTGGCCTAGCTACTTTACCTGATGCAACGGAGTCAAAGAATGGGCTATTCAGCCCAGCTGTCATTAGGTCTCTCACTTTGCGGTTTGCAAGCACCTGAGAGTTCACACCAGGGACAACGATCTCTGAGTATGGTGTGATTTTTCCTCCAGCACCATCCCCAACTAGGTATGGGCTACCTGCTTTCATCGATCCACCCATGCGTCTGTTTTGAATGCCAGCGACGGATAGTGAGGACAGGTTACCCAGGCTCCCTAGATTGTTGGCGATCGCCTGCGTGCTTGCTTCAGCCGCTGCCAGTTCAGAGGCGAATTCAGCCGCGCTCACAGTTTCCTCAGCTAAGAGCCGCGCTCGTTCTTGCTGTGCATCTAAGGTCTCCTGCTGAAGTGCATTGATATCGCGAGTAGAGGTTAGCTGCTGTTCCGCCTCGGTTGTCCCTTGACTGGAGAGTGAAGCGATTTGTTGGGCTGCATTCAATTGAGCTTGGGCTGCGGCCACTTGCCGTTGTTGCTCGGCTGGATCTGCTATCTGCTGAGCGGCTTCCAGATCCGCCTGAGCTTGGATTGCATCAGATTGGCTTCTCAATTCGGTGATTCGTGCCTCAGTAACCGCTCGTTGTGCAGCCAGTTCATTGCTTTGTTGCTGGAGCTGGAGCGATTCACGCTCAAATTGTTGCTCACGGCTTAGTGCTTCTAGGCGATCGCGCGCTTGCTGTTCTTCCGCTTCTGCAATCTGCTGAGCAATGTCTTCTGTGTCGCCCCGAATGCCAAGCTCTCTTAACCTCGCTTGAATGACTCGCTCAATTCGGCCACCTTCTTCTTGGTCTAGTCGTTGCGATAATTCAAGTGCTTCATTCAGGCGAGACATTTCAATGTCTGCACTTGTCTCGGCCAGCTCAGCTAATGCCCTACGGAGATTAGCACGGGCGGTTAATAATTGCTCTTGCCGTTCGAGCGATCGCTCTTGAGCTTCTAATGCAGCCGCTTCTTCTTCAATCCCACTAATGGCCTGATCGGAAGCCCTTCTTTCTTCATCAGCTCTATCCCTAATGGCCTGAATTGCGGCATCGTTGACAGCCTGACGGGCCTCTGATTCATTCTGCAATAGCTGAAGCTGCAGATTTGCTGCCCGTTGCAACGATTCACGTGCAGCACTCGCAGCTTCTGGATCTCCACTAGATTCAGCCCTCAGTCGAGCCAGTTGTTGTTGCTCGGCTGCTAG
>JBCCWF010000210.1:0-10659 GCA_039194035.1 Cyanobacteria bacterium P01_E01_bin.6
GAGACCCGTGCATGTAGCTCCCAAACACGTTTTTATAGCGCGCTCCTTCATCTTTGGCTGTGTAGTTGTTGCCAAAGCCGCTGAGGGTAAAGGCCAACGGATCAACATCTGTACCGAGGTAGGTTTGGCCGGAATGGTTTTCAAACCCAACGAGGGTATCCGGAATGGCTTTAGGCTCGGCGTAAATAGCTTGCATTTCGCCCAAAATAGAGGGAGCAATTTTGGTTGTCAAGTTGCCAATGCATCGCTCTTTCACCTCAGTACCTGGAGCTTTTGTCGTGACGTTGATAATGCCTAGCCCTTTGGTTTCTTGACCATCGCCCATGAGGAAGGTATTGCCCATTAGTTGGTAGCCACCACAGACACCGAGGAAGACAACACCAGCCTCTGTATCCGCTTTGATAGCCTCATATTTGAGGGTGTGAAAGTCTTCGACCACAGCAATCTGGTCATTATCTTGTCCGCCCCCCATGAAATAGAAATCTGTTTGCTGGGCGATCGCCCGTTCTCCCAATGTCAATGCCGTGACGGTCAACTCAATACCGAGCCACTGACAGCGTCGCTTGAGAACCAAGATATTGCCGGTATCTCCATACAGATTGAGATGCTGGGGATAGAGGTGTGTCAGGTGAAGGCTAAGAGACATAGTGGGTTGGACCTAGGTTGATTGGAACGAGCTTAAATAAACTAGCTTGACGATTAAATATCTGATGTTGATTAGACCTAAGTTGATTAGACCTGAGTTGATTAAACCTGGTCGAGGGATTTCCCCATCAGCTTCCGAAACTCCAGCATGGCCGTATAGGTGGGTAAAACATAAACAGTATCGCCATCGTGCGATCGCCCAAATGATTCGTCAATGGTATTGCGAATGCCCTCATCCACGCTGATCCGACTGACTTGGGCCGGATCCTCAAAGGCATACTTCAGCCTTACACACATGTCTTTGGCTCGAATTCCTGTACATAAAATCCAGTCAATGGCTGCTCCATTCAACCGTTCAAGCTGACTGTCCCATAGCCACGACACGTCTTTACTATCGGCTGTATTGTCATTGATGGCAAAGATGACCTTGAGAGGGGCGATCGCCTTCACGAGGTCAAGGCTGAGCGTAAAGCTAGCGGGATTTTTGACCAGCAACAGTTGATAGTTGACCCGTTTTTGTCCCTGCTGCTTCACTAAGACTTCTCCTCGGCCAAAGGCCGGATCAAATTGTTCGAAACCACGTTTGATACAGGCGTCGCTGATGTCTAGCAGTTTTGCAATGGTGATTGCCGTGAGTGCGTTATACACATGAAAGAACCCAGGAGACGCAATGCTCACATGGAGGTCGTTCACAGGGACTCCATTCACATCACCAGCAATATCGATATCGGTGGTCAGATCAGCATTGACCTGGAGGGTGGGCGATCGCAGAATGTTGCGAGTAATCGCCTCAGTTCCTCGAAACTCTCCTTCATAGGGTAGATCTTTGGCATAGGCCGCTGGCAGAGAAACCCGGTGGGTTGGATTATCCAATGTTTCAGTGAGGCGAGACGTGCGGGGGTCATCCCCATTCACCACCACTCGTGCCTGTGGACATTGAGCAATGCCATCACGGATGAGTTTTTCCGTGATATCGGTTTCTCCATAGGCATCCAGCTGATCACGATAGAGATTGGTGACAGCAATCACGGTTGGATGCAGCAACGTCGCAATTCGAGGCAGCGTTGCCTCTTCAACTTCCAAAATGGCATGGGTAAAGGATAATGTTCCCCAAGGACTGCTCCGCTTCAATAGTTCAGAAAGAATGCCCTGACTGAGATTTGCTCCTGCTCCATTTCTCAGAATTTTGACCCCGTCTACCTCACTAAGAATGGCATTCAGCATCGTCTGGGTCGTCGTTTTCCCATTGGTGCCCGTCACAGCAATGACATTTGGGATCTGAGAAATCAAGAGATCAAACGTGAAGGGAAAATATTTACCGACCAAATAACCTGGCAATGCCGTGCCTGAGCCTCGCCCACTGGCTCGGAGCACCGAAACCATCAACTTGACAGCAAGAATAATTGGCACTAAAAGAATTCGTTTCATTCACCTACGTACGTATTAAAACGTCCTAACACCTAACTTCATCACCGCATCGCATGACGTAAGCGTGGGCAAGCAACGACTCGTTATGAGTCAATTTGATTGTTCTGTTGTTGATGGCTCAACAACCAGTTGACCATTGTTGCTCGGCGAGTCTTTCGGGGCACCAGCTCCCCCACCTTATAGCCTTGAAATCCCAGGATCTCTTTGAGTAGTTGTTTGTTCGCTTTAGGAATAGAGCGGGTCAGCTTTACCGTTGCAGGGCGACTGTCAATAAAGTCCGGAGGTTCTGGGTATGCCTCACGCCAGTCTGAATCAACGGCTTGAGTATCCCACAGTCCTGTTGTGTCGTCATATCGATAGCCCAAGTGATGCCAAACAAGCTGATTGACGCTCGCATCGTCAATCTCGTCATTGAGAATGGCCCAATACGTGTCATGGGTGAGGGGAGGCAGTGGTGTCATAGGGTACTCGTTTGCCTGCTTACTGCTGTAGCCGCTACTCTTGTGAAAGTTTACCGTGCTGTGGAGTTGACCGATGACGATTATGCCACAACCCCAAATGCACCCCCGCGACGGCGATCGCCACCCCCACTAAACTCACCATCCGGCAGGCTAACCACTGCATGAACACCACCAAAAAACATATTTTGCTGTTCCCATGCAATGACCTTCCCATCAAAGGGAAAGATGGAGCAGGTCGATGAGGAAGAGGATGTGGAACTCAGATCGAAACCGGGTTCCAGATTAAACACGCCATTTTCCCAGTGGATGCGAGGAGCATCAATAGCCTGCTGAACAGGCATTTGGAAATCCAGCAGATTGGATACGACTTGCACAATGGCGGTGCGAATACGATTAGAGCCGCCGGAGCCCAACACAAGTTGGGGTTTCCCGTCTTTCAACACAATGGTGGGAGCCATCATGGACGAAATGCGCTGGTTCTCAATCCATTGAGAAAACCCATTGGGGTGGAGATCGGCCTCACCCAACATGTTATTCATCATGATGCCTGTTCCAGGAATGACGTAGGATGAGCCTTCTCCATTCGATGCGGTCACGCTGGCGGCATTGCCATCGGCATCAATGGCGCTGATATGGGTCGTGCTACCCCATTTATTCAGTGGCTTATTAAGCGGCGTGGCGTGCTTTAAGGAATGGAGCATCGGTGCGTAACGATTGAGGGTTTCCTCTGAGAGAAACGTGTCCACAATGTCAGGATCGTACAGGCATTGGTCATATCCCTGAGTTCTCGCCTGATTCGTCAGCTGCATCGCACGAGCCAATCGCTCGATATGCTGAGCATTGCCAAAGGGAACCGATCCGGGCGAGTGCTGAGCCAGGAGTCGAAGACTGAACGCAATCAAGGCTCCACCAGAACTCGGAGGCGGGTTTGTCAGCAGAGTATGTCCCTGATAGTTGAAGCTCAGGGGCGATCGCTCAATGACGCGATAGTGCTCCAAATCGTCTAGCGTCAAATACCCACCCTGATCATGACAATCGTTCACGAGTTGTTGTCCGAGATCACCGCCATAGAGAGCTTGTGTCCCTGTTTGAGCAAGATAGTCGAGGGTGTCGGCCCACAGCGGCATCACAATGCGATCGCCTGCTTTCACTAACTCACCCGTCGGTGCAAGGATCTGGCGCATCTCCGCAGATGTCAACAAAATAGAGCTGAGGATGCGGTAGCAGTAGGCCTGAAACTCATTCACCAATGCGCCTGTTCGAGCAAGGTCTAGGGCTGGTGCAATCACCTCCTTCAAGGGAAGATGGCCAAGTCTTTGGTGCACCTGAAACAGACCAGCCAGCGTCCCTGGGGTAGCGATGGAGCCCATGCCAACATGAAACTGCTGAGTCGTGATACCAAAATCAACGTCAATCGCGTAGAAATCAATATCGCTTGCCTGGCGTTTATAGTGCGGTGTTTGAGAAAAGAAATCAAACACGATGTTCTGATGTTCTGCTGTATGCGCAAGCAAAAACCCTCCTCCAGCAAGGGAGGTTAAGCCTGGTTCTGCCACGCACGAGGCGAGCATCGCAGCAATCACGGCATCAAATACGTTGCCGCCCATGCGAAAAATTTCTAGCCCTGCCTCCACGGTTTGGGGATGCCCAGCTGCGATCGCTCCTCGTGTGTGCTGACTCATCGTGTCCTAACGCTCACCTTTACTCACTCCAAAACCACCAGCACCGTTGCCCCCGCATCTTCAAGGCGCTTGCGATAGTCTTGGGCGATCGCCTGCGTAACGCCAATTTGAACCGGCAAGAGGGGTTCTCCCAAGACGTCCTTAATCGAGTCAGCATCGACTTGCATCAGGTCTTGAAGCACCTCCAGAACGCCCTCTTCTTGTTCAGAGGGTACGGTCTTGAGCAGCACGGCATAGGTGGGAGCGGTCGGATCACTGGAATCAAACAATGTTTTGGGATCAGCATGTCCTAACTGAAACCCATACACGATTCCCCCCTCGTCATCGATATGGCTAGCCGCGTAAAATTTTTGGGCTCGTTCATCTAAATAGAGCTTGGCGTCGTCGATTTCTAGCCCCGTTTCCATGGCAAAATCAAAGGCCGAAATTCTTCCCTGACCTGCTTTCACCAATTGAAAAAAAGCAGCACGTAGGCGACCACGTTCCTGACGACGAGCATTGTCAATCATTGCCCACAGCAGATAGCCCCCGACTCCCGCGGGAACAATGCCCAAAACAACGAGTGCGACCATCGCCCCTCGTTTTTTCGCAGCGTCTCTTTTGGCATTGAGTAGGTCAAGCGTAGCCAGGCCAATGGCAGAAATCCCAATGACTAAGAGAAATCCAGCAATCGCTTTTGTGAAAATCTTCATTCAAACAAAGAAGGTTGGGGGGCATCACACCACGGGCTGCTCCTCATTATGCCTGAAGGATGTTCTCTTACAAACCACAACAATCACGATTCTATGGAATCCCACTATCTCTGCATACACGACTTGGCACACTCTCTCGCCACACTCTCTCGCCACACCCTCCCTCATGCGCTAACGAGAGAACCGTTACAATAACTCTGAACCCATTGCCGGAATAGTCCATGACTCCAGACGATATCACCCAACTCTTGGCTGAGCTATTTGGCACAGCCGTCGATGCTGTGCCTCCTGAGCGGTGGCAAATTGTTGATGGTGACTCTCGGCTCTTGCTTCTCATGTCAGACGATCAATCGTGGCTTCGAGTGCTCATCTCCATCGCGCCAGCTCAAGAAGCGCAAGCATTGTTAACACAATTACTCGAAGCCAATTTTGATGAAACCCAAGAAGCCCGATACGCGCTCTACCAAAATGTCTTATGGGGTGTTTTTCAACATGCTGTCCAAACCCTGACTCCTGAAGACCTCCAAGGGGCGATCGCCCGCCTGATTGACATGAAGAAAAAGGGATTGTCAACGGCCTTTAAGCAGGTCGCAGAATCCCAAATTCGCCAAATTATTTATGCCTCGAAGATGAATGGACAGTCCTTGGAGACCACCATGCAAACCTTGGAGCGGTTCTATGAAGAAGGCGTCATGGGAGAAATGACTCAGGATGCTGAACAGCGAGCACGGGTGCTGACCGCATGGCGCTCTCAGCTTGAGCGCCTGTGGCATGAAGTCGGTGATGAGGGCTAATAGCCTCACTCCAGTGAACTCCTATGCCGCTGATTCACCGCCAACAACAACGTTTCGGATGCGTAAGCTAGGGCCGCCACAGCCAACTGGCAAGCCATTTTGACCACCCTTGCCACAGCCCCCAGACTCATCCCATAAGAAATCATCGCCAATCGCTTCAATATCCGCCAAGGTAGTGAACACGTTGCCGGATAACGTCACGTCTCGGACAGGTTCTGCCAATTTCCCGTCTCGAATCATCCATGCTTCTCCAGCTGTAAAGGTAAACATTTCTCCATTGGTCATACCGCCGAGCCAGTTCCGAGCATAGACCCCTTCCTGAATCGTGTCGCAGAGACGATCAGCTGGAGTGTCGCCCGGTTCAATCCAGGTGTTGGTCATTCGGACAATCGGGGGATAACCATAATTCAGGCATCGAGCATTTCCCGTTGGCATCTCTCCCAACTTTCCTGCGGTTTCGCGCGAGTGCAAGCGCCCGACAAGCACGCCATCTTGGATAAGCTGTGTCGTGCTTGCTGGAACACCCTCATCGTCGTAGTAATAGCTTCCTCGATGTCCTCCAGGGAGAGCCGCACCATCAAAAATCTGTAGGGTGTCGGGGCCAAATCGACGCCCGATGGTCATCACTTCTAACAAATCTGGATTTTCATAGGCCATATCGGCTTCTGAAAGATGACCAAATGCTTCATGCACAAAGAGTCCAGACAAAATGGGGTCAATCACGACTGTGTAGGTATTCCCAATCACGGGAGGCAGCGTTATCGCGTTCACGGCTCGCTGAGACGCTCCCATTACCTGAGTATCCAATCCCTCTAAGTCTTCATAGGCATTGCGAGAGCCTGTTGTTTCGCGCCCCGTTTGCACGGTTTCACCATTGCGGGCTGTGGCAGCAAAGCGCATCTCCATATCAACCCAGGATTGCTCAAGCATGGTTCCATCCGAGGTCGCGAAAATCATACGCTGGGCGCTATCTCCGTAACGTACGGATGTCGTGGTGATGCGATCGCCCAAGCTGCTTAAGATATCGGCGTAATGATGGCATAGATCCTTTTTCTGCTTGAGTGAAATCTGGCGGGGGTCTGTTCCTGTCAAGGGCAAGTGACACACATCTTGAATCGGAGTAATCGGGGCCAGAAGAGTTTCGTCATCCCCGACCATCCGAGCAGCGGCGATCGCCTCCTCAATCCGTTCGGCAAGAGTCTTGAGATGGTTGAAGCTAGCAAATCCCCACCCTCCTTTGAAGCATGCCCGCACTTGTCCCCCAACAGAGATGCCTTCACTGAGCGTCTCAATGCGATCGCCCCGTAATAGAATGTCCGTCCCAGACGATTCCTCAAGGCGAATGGATAGAAAATCGACCTGATTGCGATAGCGTGCAATCAGATCAGCTAGTTGATCAGGAGCATTATCAAGCTGCATATCACCACCCAGGTTTAGTCACGTTCATGTTCTAAATTCCTCTGCGTACAAGCATGGTCGCTGAGCAACTGTATATACTTCTATATGTGTAGCATTCTGCCATGTCGAGGCCGTTGACTGTTCACAATACGTCGGCCATACCGTTTGCTCATTGTCAGATGAAGAGAGGGGGCACACCCCTGAGGATAGAACCATGAAAATCTGGGTTAATGAACAAATCGACCCCTGCGGTATCATCTATTCGTGTATCGCCTGTTGTGATAAAGATCAGGCCGATGCCTGCCACGCAGAATTTGACGCAAAGCTCACGGATGACCAGCGCGCCGAGGGGTGGGAAGTGAGAATGCGCATTGTTGATTCATGGGACGATGTTCCGGTCACTGCTCTCAAGCTCAACGTCTAGTTTTTGTAACACTGCCCTATGCTTCGGATGGTAAGTACCTGGACATCATTAAGACCAAAAACCCAAATCCTGTGCCGCCCGAGCAGCGGGCGGCACAGGATTTGGAAAGTTTACGTTTAATGATGGCTAGCTCCTTATCTAAAAAAATTCTGATGGTGTTTGAGAAAAAACTGCGAATATGGCATGAGAGGATTGAATCCATCCATCATCGGACATCGATTCTAATTCGTTGTCAGTTCCCGTTTTTGTTTACGTTCGTTTACTGAATTCGTTTACTGAAGATGTTGTTTGATCACCTAGAAGGCAAAGGAGCTTCGTTTGAATAATCCGCCGTCACAAAGCAGTATTCCTGTCATCATTGGGGCGATCGCTGCTGCATTGATTTTTATTGCCCTCAACGCGTTCGTCATTATCTACCCAGGACAAGCAGGAGTGTTGAGTATTTTGGGCTCGGCACAAGACGGGGCACTTTTAGAAGGACTTCACTTCAAACCGCCTCTGATTGCCAAAGTAGACATGTATGACGTCACCGTTCAAAAATTTGAAATTCCAGCCCAAAGTGCAACCAAGGATCTCCAAGATCTGACCGCTCGGTTTGCGATTAACTTCAAGATTAATCCACAGCGAGTGGTTGAAATTCGCCGATCCCAAGGAACACTCGAAAACCTTGTTTCTAAAGTCATTGCGCCCCAAACACAAGAGTCCTTCAAGATTGCGGCGGCGAGACGCACTGCAGAAGAAGCCATTACTGAACGGGCTGATCTAAAACGTGATTTTGATGATGCGTTGGATCTGCGCCTTCAAAAATATGACGTGACCGTGTTAGATACAAGCGTTATTGACCTGAATTTTTCAACAGAATTTGCAAGAGCCGTTGAAGAAAAGCAAATTGCTGAGCAGCGTGCTCAGAAAGCAGTTTATGTTGCACAGGAGGCTGAACAAGAGGCTCAGGCAGATATTAACCGCGCCCAAGGAAAAGCGGAATCTCAACGATTGTTAGCCGATACGTTGAAAGCTGAAGGGGGTGGATTGGTCTTACAGAAAGAGACGATCGCTGCATGGCGTTCAGGCGGTTCACAAATGCCTCGGGTGTTAGTCATTGGTGGAGGTGGAGAGGATTCAGCTAGTGTCCCGTTTCTCCTGAATCTCAGCGATGATAAGAAACGACCAACAATTCGCTAACACCTCACGTCGGATCAAACGTGTCCCCTGTTTGAACAATAGATAGGCCAACGATCAATGGTGTACGGGCTACGTCCGCACACCATTGATCTTTCTTCTTGTGGCTATGGCATTGAGTGAAGTGGGTCAGCTTTTTCCAAGTTGTGTCCACACCCTCACACAAGCATAAAAAAGGGGTGAGAAAGTTCCTTCTCACCCAGCTTTCATTAGTTGTCGAAGTATGCACTCGGTAGCTTGCGTCTCCCAAACCTTACGACTAAGGTAGGCATGCTCAACACTCGCCGCCTTACCCCTCTCTATTGAGAAACGCGTTTACTTGCACAAGCGCAGCCTTGAAGATATTGTATCCAGCCCAGCCTGCAGCCAAAATTAAAGGTGAAAGAACAACGACAATACGCCAGTCCATGCCAGAAAGCCTCCCGTTAAAGATTTATAAACCCTTCTCATATATTCCTATTGTGCGTTGAAGGGGGACAATTTTCTAGTATTTGCCACAGATTTTCGTCTTTCAATATGCGAACTATGCGAATTACCTCTGTGCATCAACATAATGGAACCTGAATAGCCTTCAGTGATAGCGTGCTGTTGAAGACTTGCCCCATTAAGGTGATGGAGCATAGAACCCAAGATCGCTGTCTGTTCCGGCATGGGTATGGGCAAGAGTTTCATACTTCAAGGCATGCTGGATAAGGTCTTCTGCCTCATTATCTGTGATGGTACGAACAGGTTTTCCAGGCACTCCTACAACGAGCGATCGCGCTGGAATATCCTTGGTAACAACAGCCCCTGCTCCAATAATGCAACCCTCTCCCACGGTGACTCCATCGAGCACAATAGCTCCAATGCCAATTAATGTCCCCTTCCCAATTTCTGCACTGTGAACGACTGCACGATGTCCCACGGTCACATAGTCATGCAAGATTGTAGGTTTGCCCGGATCACCATGCAAGATAGCTCCATCTTGAACGTTGGTTGATTTACCTATCTCAATCCGTTCAACGTCCCCCCGGACAACGGCGCCATACCAAATACTCGCTCCTTGATGGATCAGGACAGTTCCCATTACGGTGGCTGTGTCAGCAATAAACGCAGCACGAGTAGTGTCAGGGACTCTCCACGGGCGTGAGTGATTCTTAGTCATGATAAGAAATTGCGACAATCGCTATATTTTCTGAAAATTGATACCAGTGAGCGAGCGGAAAAGATATGATTCCCGTATAGCATGGCTTGCCATGCACTGACAGTAACTCATTCATGTACCGATGGTTCCTGCGTATTACATAGAGTGCATGCTGTTGCAGCATTGATAGTCGCCGGCCTGACCGGATATGGCTACATTCTGCAGTGATAACGAGATCATTTTTACTGTTAGAAGCGGCGCTGTTTTTCAACGTTATGATAAACGTAGCTTTTCAATATCCTATTTTTGGCCCAGATATCCAGTGTCCTCACTGTCGTCAGACTATTCAGGCATTGACATTGACAGATACCTATCTCTGTCCCCGACACGGAGCATTTGAGGCTGATCCCAAAACCAGTGAATTGATTCATCTCCAATCAGGCCGTCATTGGCGTCAGTGGGATGAGTTATGGTACCGACAACACACCCATCCTGATGGAATTCGCTTTGAGATTCATGAAGCATTAGATCGCTTATACACTCAGGGTTATCGTGCAACGCGAGTCATCATTGCCCATCGGTATAAGGATTTGATCAGTACCTATTTAGAGCGGAGCGTTCCTTGGAAAGGGCAAGGGGATTCTCCCATTCCTCGGCTCTATGGATTGCCTGTTGCGTTTAGCTGTGAATCCCAACATGAGCCGTGCTGGGATGTGATCAACTTCGATCTAGAAAAAGAGCCCGGTCCTGAAACAACGACGCCAGAAACTCCCCGGCGGAATCGGGGGATAGGCTGATCGCGGCAAATGCGAGAATCGCGACTCCGGTCGCGC
>JBCCWF010000211.1:0-10651 GCA_039194035.1 Cyanobacteria bacterium P01_E01_bin.6
CAAAGAAAACGCCAAGCATTGGACAGAAGCTCTATGGCTTGACTCGTGAGGCTTTCCATCCTCTGGTGCAGTTGTGTCACTCGCTCTTTGCTCAAGGGCAATCTGTTGAACAAGTTGTGGAGGTCATGATGCCTGCCTAAGTCTCTTTTTTCTTCTTAAAACAAAAAAAACTTCGAGAACTTTGCCAAGTCGTGTTTGATGACAATCCAGCTGAAATAGTTGTGGAATAGATGGAGTCCGTACGTTCTGGAAGAAGCAAATGGTCGTTTGCTCCTATGGGATAAACCCACCTCCCTCTTAACCCACGTATTCCTGCAGTGACTTTACATCCAGAGAGACGGACTTCAGCGATCGAATGGCACTTGCTGTTGCCCGCGCCCCAGCAATTGTCGTAATCGTCGGAATCTTATACGACAGCGCTGTCCGACGAATCAAGCGGTCATCTTCCTGGGCACGTTCTCCCGCAGGGCTATTGATCACCAAATGAATCTGACGATTTTTCATGGAGTCTACAATATTCGGACGTCCCTCATGAACTTTCAGGACGAGATTAACCTCCACACCCTGCTCTTGCAAGGCCTTTCGAGTACCACTCGTCGCCACAATCGTAAGCCCCAATTCCCGTAGCTCTTTCACAATGGGTACAACGGCCTGCTTATCGCGGTCATTGACCGACACAAACACAGTGCCCTCAGTCGGAATCTTTTGGGAAGCCGCCAGCTCTGCCTTCGCAAAGGCTTTGCCAAAGTCGGTGTCGATGCCCATCACTTCGCCTGTTGATCGCATTTCGGGGCCAAGAATCGTATCCGTGCCTGCAAATTTTTCGAATGGAAGCACAGCTTCTTTGACCGAAATATGCTGAGGAATGACTTCTTCCGTAAAGCCGAGGGCATCCAACTGCTTCCCTGACATCGCTCGTACAGCCATTTTCGCGAGAGGGATTCCAATCGCTTTGGACACAAACGGTACCGTTCGAGAGGCGCGGGGATTGGCTTCGAGGATATAGACCTGTTCTCCCTGAACCGCAAACTGAATATTCATCAGGCCGATCACCTGCAGCGCTTTTGCCAGCTGAACTGTCCAGGTACGGATGGTGTCGAGTGCTTCAGGAGCAAGGGAGATGGTCGGAATAGAACAGGCTGAGTCGCCCGAGTGGATACCAGCTTGTTCGATGTGCTCCATGATGCCGCCAATCACCACTTGACCAGACTGATCGGCGATCGCATCCACATCGACTTCAATGGCATTTTCCAAAAACTTGTCAATTAGAATCGGATGATCTGGCTCCACTTGAACGGCATAGGTCATGTACCGTTCGAGGTCGGCATCGGAATAGACAATCTCCATTGCCCGTCCACCGAGAACATAACTGGGGCGCACCACGACGGGATAGCTGATGTTGCGGGCAATGGCGAGAGATTCGTTATAGCTGCGGGCAATGCCGTTGGGGGGTTGCTCAATGTTCAGCTCCCGAAGAATGTGCTCAAAGCGCTCTCGGTCTTCCGCCATGTCAATGGAGTCGGGAGACGTACCCCAGATTTTTGTGGTCGAGCCGTTGGCAGGATCATTTAAATAATCCTGCAAGGGAACGGCTAATTTGAGGGGCGTTTGTCCACCAAACTGGACAATCACGCCTTCAGGGTGCTCTGCCTCAATGATGTTGAGCACGTCTTCCTGGGTCAACGGTTCAAAGTAAAGGCGATCGCTCGTATCGTAGTCGGTAGAAACGGTTTCTGGATTTGAGTTCACCATGATGGTTTCAAATCCATCCGCCTGGAGTGCATAGGACGCATGGCAACAGCAGTAGTCAAACTCGATGCCCTGACCAATGCGGTTGGGGCCGCCGCCGAGAATCATGATCTTCCGCTTTTCGGAGGGGAGGACTTCAGATTCTGCAACAGCCACGGGCGCATCAGGGTAATCTCCAGAGGTTCCATCAACCGACTCCACAGGTTTCTCATACGTCGAGTAGTAGTAGGGTGTCAATGCTTCAAACTCTGCTGCGCACGTATCCACGGTCTTGTAGACAGGAATGATGCCCAGATTCTTTCGATAAGTTCGCACGTCAGCTTCTGTTGTCTTTGCTGCATAAGCAATCTGGCGATCGCTAAAGCCCTGCTGCTTCACATGGAAGAGCTGGTCAGCCGTCAACTCATTGAGCGGCGTCCGCTTTAACAGCTTTTCAGTATCTAAGAGCTGTCGCAGCTGTCCGAGGAACCAAGGATCGATATTCGTCAGCTCATAGAGTTCGTCAATGGTCATGCCCAACTGAAACGCTTGATGCACCGCAAAGATACGGTCAGGGCTGGGTGTCCGCAATTGAGAGCCAATTTGGGACAGCTTGGGGAGTTTCTCGTCGCGATCGCACCCCCATCCAGAGCGACCCGTTTCGAGCGATCGCAGAGCCTTCTGAAAAGATTCCTGGAAGGTACGACCAATGGCCATGGCTTCGCCCACAGATTTCATTTGAGTGGTGAGCACCGATTGAGAACCGGGAAACTTCTCAAACGCGAATCGGGGAATTTTTGTCACCACGTAGTCAATCGTTGGCTCAAAACTCGCTGGCGTTTTTTTAGTGATGTCGTTGGGAATTTCATCCAGCGTATAGCCGACTGCAAGCTTGGCCGCAAACTTAGCAATGGGGAATCCCGTCGCTTTCGATGCCAAGGCAGAACTGCGGGACACACGGGGATTCATCTCAATGACAATCACCTGACCGGTGACTGGATTCACCGCAAATTGAATATTGGAACCGCCCGTTTCCACGCCAATTTCACGAATGACCTTGATCGACGCATCACGCAACCGCTGGTATTCTTTGTCAGTCAGGGTTTGAGCAGGGGCTACGGTGATCGAATCCCCTGTGTGAACGCCCATGGGGTCGATGTTTTCAATCGAGCAAATAATCACCACGTTATCTGCCAGATCCCTCATCACTTCTAGCTCATATTCTTTCCACCCCAGCAGAGACTGCTCCACCAAGATTTGAGACACGGGGCTAGCATCCAGCCCAGAGCCAGCGATTTCCTCAAATTCTTCCCGGTTGTAGGCAATGCCACCGCCAGATCCGCCCATCGTAAATGCAGGGCGAATAATCAGAGGATAGTTGCCAATCTGTTGGGCGATCGCCCATGCCTCGTCCATGGTGTTTGCCAACCCAGATGGACACACCTCAACCCCAATGCGTTCCATCGCTTCCTTGAAAAGCTTCCGATCTTCAGCCATCTCAATGGCTGGTAGCTTTGCACCAATCAGCTCTACATTGTATTTGTCTAATATGCCGTTCTTTGCCAAGGCCACAGCCAGATTTAAGGCGGTCTGTCCCCCCATCGTTGGCAACAGCGCATCGGGTTTCTCCCGTGCAATCACCTTTTCAACAATGTCTGGGGTCAACGGCTCAATATAAGTCCGATCTGCTGTTTCCGGGTCTGTCATGATCGTTGCCGGATTGGAATTGATCAGCACCACCTCATAACCTTCATCGCGCAGAGCTTTGCAAGCTTGCGTTCCGGAATAGTCAAATTCGCAAGCCTGACCAATAACAATCGGACCAGACCCAATCAGCAAAATCTTGTTGATGTCGTTGCGACGTGGCATAGGGCGTTAATCATCTTTTAAAGCGACAGCAGATGACCGCAGAAAGCAGCGCTACCGCAGATCGGAACAATTGTAGAGGCTTTCTCCCTAAAGATGACGAAACTCGCCCTTAAGTTTTTCGACATGACGCTCATCTTTGATGTGTCGCTCATGTCATAAATTTCATACATGACTTGGCAACGTTCACGAAGGGATGAGGGTTTTGGGCACGCAACGCACGCCCAAAACCCTCATCCCTTCGTCGTCTGATTTGAGAAGATTGCTAAGTCGTGTCCATAGGCAAAAGAATCAACGGACGTTTAATACTCCTGTGGTTGTGGATTGTCATGACCAGCCACAGGCTGTGAGAATAGAAGTCTGACTCGTTTCTGTCACTCCACAGACGCGATTGAATGCACACAACAAGCTTCGGTTCCGTGCTCAATGGTTAAGGAATCGCACAGAACCCTGGGCGATCGCCACAACTGAGGTATCAATTGAAAGGGAACCTTAGTTCCTTTTATGTCAGCGTTGCGTACGTCTGTATCGAGCTTGTCATGCTAAGCGATGCCAGATAAGGAAATTCCCAAAATGGCGTCTATGCGTGTTAAGCAATGCTGACAATCTCGATGTATGACAATGCTGAAACGAAGTCCTTCAGGCTTGAATTCCTTGAATGCTTGCTCCGTAGACTGACTTAGGAATGAAAATTTAAAAACCCCGAGATTTTTTGTTGAGAGGGGTGGCTGCACCACCCCTCTCAACAAAAAACTTTCCGGTTCTATTTCATGCTTGTTCCTTAGTCGTCCTTGAGAGATAACGATGTTTCAGTAGGCTGCGCTCACTCAGACATCTTTCATCTCTTTACCACTGCTGACTTTTTGAACACATAAGGTTAAATCATGGCAGATCTCAATGGCGTAATGATGCAGTACTTCCATTGGTATATTCCGGCCGATGGAGCGCTGTGGGACAAGGTGAAAATCTGCGCAAAAGACTTGTCAAAGGCAGGCTTTACTGCCATGTGGTTACCGCCTGCCTATAAAGGTATTGGGGGTGGATACGATGTAGGCTATGGCGTCTACGACATGTTTGACTTAGGAGAATTTGATCAAAAAGGGTCTGTGCGAACAAAATACGGGACACGCCAACAATATCTAGATGCCATCAATGCACTCCATCAACATAGTATTCAGGTCTATGGTGACGCTGTCTTAAACCACCGGATGGGCGGCGATTCCAAGGAAAAAGCTAAAGCAACTCCATTTCCCCAGGACAATCGCCTGACCCCCAAAGGCAACCTCCAAGAAATTGAGTCATACACTCATTTCCATTTCCCAGGGCGAAACGGCAAATATTCAACATTCGAGTGGCACTGGTATCACTTTGATGGCGTCGATTACAACACCTACAACCCTGACGATAAGAGTACTGTGTATTTGTTTGAAGGGAAGAGCTTTGATGACTACGTCGCCTTAGAAAAGGGCAATTTTGCTTATTTAATGGGCTGCGACTTAGATTTTCAAAATGAGTGGGTGCGCGGCGAAGTGTCTCATTGGGGGCGCTGGTATTTAGATACGACAGGCGTTGATGGGTTCCGTATTGACGCTATCAAGCATATTTCCTCATGGTTTTTTCCAGCATGGCTCGATGAGCTAAAGCGCCATGCAAAAAAAGATCTCTTCGCCGTTGGTGAGTATTGGGTGCCCAATCTTGACGCACTATTGTGGTATATCGATTCTGTCGGTGGTCGCATGTCCGTTTTTGATGTGTGCTTGCACTACAATTTCCACTACGCTAGCAAAGCAGGTGGATTCTACGACATGCGTAACATTCTCGAAGGAACGGTGATGCAACATCGTCCGGCCCATGCCGTCACCTTTGTGGAGAACCATGACTCTCAGCCCCTTCAGGCTCTTGAGTCTCCAGTAGAACCATGGTTTAAACCTCTCGCCTATGCCCTGATTTTGCTGCGACAGGAAGGGTATCCCTGCATTTTTTATGCTGATTATTACGGAGCCGATTACGACGACTACGGCAAAGATGGAAACACTTACTCAATCCACATGCCCAGCCATCAATGGATTATTGATAAATTGCTTTATGCTCGGCAAAATTTTGCGTATGGTGACCAGTATGACTATTTTGATCACTTTAATACTGTTGGCTGGACACGCTTAGGCGACAATGACCATCCGAAAGCAATGGCTGTCCTGATGAGTGATGGTTCTGAAGGCACAAAGTGGATGGAAGTTGGTCAGCCCCGAGCTAAGTTTGTCGACCTCACACAGCATATCCAAGACCCCATCTACACAAATCAATGGGGATGGGCAGAGTTCCGCTGTAATGGTGGTTCTGTTTCAGTTTGGGTTCAAGAATAATCTATCGTCGAGCGGTACAGACACCTATCACAATCTAACGTTCACAATCTGACCGAACAGTAGATTGCGAACAAAAAGAGGAGCATTGCTCCTCTTTTTTAATGTTTGCCAGATGGGTTCATGATTGAGGCACGATTGCAAACACGGTCTTTATAAAGGTATGCAACCACGTCGGGTACAAACACAGTGAGGTGGGGCGTGCCGCTCCACACCTCACCTTACTTAATCAACGTCACAGCGCTATAAAGAACACGATAATGCCCTGAGACTAGGCATAAGATTGTAGATGATGAGTATAAATACTCCGTCGAAAGATTAAATTTTTCAAGTTTCATCATTAAGCGGCGATCGCCCAAACGTATACCCAGAAGCTTGCTCAGGGATTATACAAGGATAATGTTAGGATTCCCTGATATTGCCTCCAAAAATAAAAGGGTTGATTGCGAAAAGTATCGTAAATTACTACATACATCAGTTAATATTAACTTTCGCAAACTACGCGTTAAGTGTTTGAAGTGTAATTTAGGTATTCTCAATGTGGTTTTTGGCACCGTTGATTACAGCGCTGGGTGCTGTCTTTGTTTACGACAAATGTGAACGTTCTTCTGCTGAGATTGCAATCATTTGCGTAGCTGTTGCCCTAGGCAGCATTATTTTGACTATTGTTGTTGCTCCTTGGCCTATCCAGCTTGCGCTTGCAGCTATTCTGGTTGCATTCAGGGTGGCTCGCACAAGGGAAGTTGGCATCTGGTAACGAAGCGACATCTGGATAGCGATTCATGGGTTCGCTATTTCAAGTCAGCTCATTCGACGTTTCTTCACGCTCTACTAAATGAATGCATTTCGCAACGTTGCATTCGTTGGAGGAAAAGAAACCCCTGAAATAAAGCATTATTTAAGTCTTTTACATGACTAGGCAATGAACGTTAAATCCCCCAAGCTACTTTAGTTGGGGTTTTTTAACGTTCAGTCCTATGCCTAGAGGAGCTAGTCTCTCGAATGGTGTGTGGACAAGCGAGAATCTGTATCGTTGAGGATTTGTGAAGCGGATTCATCAATGATTCACAATACTGATCAAAAAAAGCCTCTGCTTGCCAAAGACAAACAGAGGCTTTAATCAGGGTGCATCTACCAATTCATTCTTCATTGGGATGGGAGAGAGTCCGGATTAATTGCTGAATGTAGGCTGTTTTAACTTCCACGACAACCATCTGACAGGTTTTACTAATGCTTCTTGCCACTTTAAAGATTATCTAGTGATTATTGCTCTATGACGCCCAAGCGCGATAGTGCGCGAATAGAATGGTAGAAGGCATGACTGAAAACTTTGAAAGTTCTCGGATTCTTTGTATCTAGCATGAAGATAATGATCAGGCTGTGGAAATAGCCTCCAAAGCATGAGCAAGAGTCGGATCGATGAATGGTTAGTGCCTCAGAGGTGTTGGAATTTCTACCGAAGTGGATGTAGGTGTTTTCTGTGTGGTTACGCCATTATTTTGGCGAGTACCATCGCCTTCTAAACTGAATTCTCTCTACAGCTTTTTGTTTGTCGTTAAGGCATCCAGTCGTATCTGAGTCAACCATTGGGAGGGTGCTAGAGCAGTGACCCAAGAATTTCATCTTTCAATTACGCCAATTCGATCGAACGAATATTTGGTACGCACTGAAGAGGTCGCATCAGGTGTCCCGCTTGCTGAAGAGCAATATGAATGGCCCACGGATGACTGGCTATCCCAAGCTCGGCAGCTCATGAATGATCCCATTGTGGGACTGCTCCAGAGCGATCATCTCTCTTCTTCAGATCAACAATCATCCTCGATCAACAATCATTCCGAAGTAGCCTCTAACTTAGTCACACTGGGACAACAGCTTTACAGCAACCTTTTTCAAGGACGATTGCGAGATAGCTGGATGACGGCTCAAGGAATTGCCCAACATCGTGGAGAAGCCCTGCGTCTTCGGTTGGGACTCAAAGGACGCATCCTTCCTGGTATTCCATGGGAAGTCCTCAATGGCGGCGTAGGTCAAGGATTTCACCTTTCGACACAACATGTAGCGACTGGCGTGAATATCCTGTTTTCTCGCTACTTAGCTGATGCTGGCATGAGCGGAGCAATCGCCTATCCGGTCATTCCTAAACCTCAAAAAACCATCAAGATTTTGATGGCGATCGCCGCTCCCACTGATCAGCAGCAGCTCAAACTCAATCAAGAAGCCCATCACTTACAGGAAGAACTGCGACTCAAAGCAAACGTTCTACAAGCGGGAAATGCGCATCTGTTACCCGATATTCGCGTCACCATTCTGGAACAACCTGGGAGAGAGGAATTAGCCCAAGCACTAGAACAAGGGCAATACAATATCTTCCACTATGCAGGACATAGCGATTTAGGGAGTGCAGGAGGGCAGCTGTATCTTGTTAATCGGCAAACTGGGCTCAGCGAGACGTTAAGCGGCAACGACCTGGCAGGACTTCTCTTAAACAACGACATTCAAATGGCGGTGTTTAACTCGTGTCGCGGTGCCCACACAGCCACAGCCTCATCCAACAATCAACAACAGACAGGAACGCTCACGGATGCCCTCATAAATCTGGGTATTCCAGCAGTGTTGGCAATGGCCGAACAAATTCCTGATGATGTGGCGTTGAGCCTAACTCGTCTGTTTTATCGAAACCTGAAACAAGGGTACCCTGTCGATCTCAGCTTGAGTCGAGCGAGACAAGGGTTGCTGTCTGCCTACAGCTCAGACCAACTGTACTGGGCTTTGCCTATTCTCTATCTCAATCGTGAGTTTGATGGATACTTAACAGAGGGCGATCGCGCGCTCGATAACCCTGCAGATTCCTTGATCCGTCTCCCACATCTTCATGCCTCGCCATTGAGCGATGCGGTGACAGACGTTACTCAAGCACCGGGCCGACCTCCTGGAGAGACTGTCGTTACTCATCCCACTTCATCAAGTGCTTTCACTGGGCAGACACCCCATTCATCTGGGCAGATTCACCAAGAGGGGTCGCCGTATTCCCTTGATGAGAATCTCGCAAATGTTAACGACACAACGATCCAGACTGACGAGAGCAGCAGTGGATACCTTGAACCCAAAGATGCACCCGTTCTTGATGAAAAACCTGAATTACCTAATGACTTCTTCTTGGCCGACGATGGCCTAAATAGGTTGGATACGGATGCTACGGATGACGGAGAAAGCGTCCGTGATTTAGTAGAGCAGCTGGAAGGAGGCCATACGGAAACAGAGGCGATCGCCTCTGTTTCCAATGCTGGTTACGGGAGCAACAATGAGAACACTGGCAATGGAACCGGAAAAAATACCGCCTCTCGTGCTCATGATAGTGATAGTTATATGATTCACGATGCCGATGATGAATCCCATCACTCAAACGAGCATCTGAATGCAGTATCGAGTGATATGGACATCTTTATGTCCAATCAGGACACGAGCAACACCGAGAATGGGATTGACAATCGAGCTGAGCATGCCCCCTATCATTCATCACACTCATCTCAGCTACCGACTGAAGGTTCTGCGTCTCATTTGGCAACAGTGCGATCGCAGCAGAATCTGGACGAGGCTCCCGAATCCTCCTCCTTTGTCGATCCAGCACTCCTAAAGCAACGGCAATCATCATCCTGGAAAAAATTGCTATGGTTACCTGTGGCCAGTGTTGCAGGAGCAGCAGTTGTGTTTTTGGGATACCGATTCATTCCACCTATCACTCTATCGAGCAACCCGCAGGAGATTCTTGCTGATGTAACGCGAACAAACTTGCCAGATAAAGCAACTGACCGCATCTCTGAGTTTGGCATCGTCAGCTTTAATCAAAACAATCTGGAAGATGGAGAAGCAGCCATTATTGAATTGCTCAATCGAGGAGAACTAGATAAGGCAACCGCGGTGTTAGACAGCGTTCCTCAAGAGCAAGGCACTGACCCCATGATTAGCTTTTTGCAGGGACGTTTAGCATGGCAATATAGCATTCAAAATAATCCAACCTATTCTGTCCAAGACGCGAGCCAGTTTTGGAGCTATGCTGCACAGAAATCAGAACAACCATCAGAACAGCCCCTCTACTACAACGCTCTTGGGTTTGCACTCTATAGTGAAGGCCGCCTTGAAGATGCAATCGAGGCATGGGAAACAGCGTTAATTACTCTCGACGACAGTGGCATTGATATTCTTCCCGATGACAACGGTCACACGTTATCATCTCAAGGTTCTAACCCTATTCGAGTCGGTGTTCCCCAACGTCCATTGTCTAACCAAGATGCTCTCACTGCCTATTCAGGCATTGCTCTTGCAATGACACAATTGTCTGCGTCTTTGGCTGTGGAGCAACCCTATGACTTACTCAGTCAAGCCGTACAAATTCGGCAGATTGTATTGCAATCTGCGGATGGCGTTAATCCAGATATGTCAGAACATGCGTGGCTCTGGACAGATGCCCTGACTCAAGAATGGGAAATCTTCAAAGGCGTCTCCTCTCAATAGATTGGGAAGATTTATGCAATCGTGCAATATTGCGTGTTTATAACCAAGGACATTAGGACATCGTTACCAGTACCTTGCATCATAAAAAACTATTGCTTAAATCCTGCACCGCCTGCTGCGTGGGCGGTGCAGGATTGAGGAGTTTTAGATTCAATGATGTGTACCTACTTATTGTCCTGATTCTC
>JBCCWF010000212.1:0-10631 GCA_039194035.1 Cyanobacteria bacterium P01_E01_bin.6
AGGCGAGGCATGAGAGTGTCCTCTGGGGTACTCCTAAATGGTAGCCTGATTCGCGCCAAGCTCAACTAGTTAAGTTGACAATACTGAGCCAACCCGTTAAGTAGATAGCCATAATTAAACGTATTCTTTCAAATCCTGTGCCGCCCGCGCAGCGGGCGGCACAGGATTTTGGCTTTTAGTTTTAATGACGTCCAGGTACTTATTATCAATTCTCTATGAAGACAAACTTGATGACTTTCGTCCTTCTTAGATCAGAGCCTTATTGAGCAAGAAGGCTACCTTTAAAAGGCTTGAGATATTAAGCGCAGCTTTACATTGAATTGGTATAAATATTTACTTCTTTGGGAATATTGATAGTGAAGTTGCTTTTTTAATCTAGGATTTATTGAACCCATCGGCCATTCGGCGTCTCAATGAGAACCTTGGATCTCTAGGCAATCGCTGAGACCAGACATTGTGTGTATTCCCTCTTGCACAGCGAATTGGTTTGTCTATCCATCTAAACCTTTGAAAGTCCTCTTGTTCACCCATGCCCCTCGATCGCGCTATTGTCTACTGTCAGAACTATAACTCCTTTGAAAGTGGCCAAACCGTTGCCCAAGCCGTCTTCCAAAAAATGGGTCGATCACCGGATCTGCTGATCCTGTTTTGCACCATTCAGCATGACATTGATCAACTGTTGGCGGGTGTGCGTTCGGTGTTAGCAGACTCACCAATTATAGGTTGCACTGGGTTGGGGATGATTACGCCAGAAGGCTGTGACCACGCCAGTCACTCCGTTGCCGCGATGGGATTGAAATCGGAACAGGTGCGGTTTCAACCCTTTTTATTTCCGGACTTAAGCCAGAATACCCATCAGGTGGGGCAGCAGATGGGACACTTGCTGGCTAAAGCCCAGGCCAAATCGAGCGATCGCCAATTACTATTTCTCTTCCACGACCCATTGGCCTCTGATTGCGTAAGCCTGTTTTCTGGCCTAAAACAGAGTTATCCATTCCATGTGGATGTGGTTGGCGGAGCCGCAGGAAATGATTACTTAATCGGAAAAACCTACCAGTTCTTCGATGTCGCAGGCGATCGCCAGATTATGACTGACGCAGCCAGTGGGTTTTTGATGATTGGTGATTTTCACTATCAAATTGGCATTAGCCACGGGTCTCGCTCCATTGGCGAATTTAGAACCGTGACCAAGGCCGAAGAGGCCATCATTTTTGAAATCGACCATGAACCTGCCTTGAATCTTCTCGAAGCTTTAATGGGTGAGGATCGGCTACACGATGTTGAGCAACTCGTAAATTCGGTTTGTCTGGGTGTACCACTCAAGGGGCAAAACTATTCTGAAGACACGATCATACGAGTAGTCGCAGGCTTTGATCCAGACACCAACAGCATCCGCGTATCCAACCCCATGCCCGAGGGAACTCAGTTTCAAATTACACGGCGCCAGCCCAGTCGGGTTTTGCAGGAAACTCAAAGCATGGCAACGAAGCTAATCAACCATCTCCAGGAGCCAGACCAGGCTATTTATTTTTACTTCAATTGCGATGGTCGGGGAGCCTACCTATTTGGTGAGCCAGAACCCGATGTGGAGGCTTTGCAAGCAGTCATTGGCGATCGCGCCGATTTATTTGGTTTCTTCTGTTTCGCCGAAACATCGCCCGTTGCTCACGAAAACACATTTCATGCTTGCACCGGTATTCTGATCGCCGTTGAGTAAAACTAATCATTGGGTACGTGCGCTATGGCTTTACGCGATGTTGAAACAGTACGAGAAGAAAATAAGCATTTAGTCGAAGAGGTTGTGCGTCTGGAAACGCTGGTGTTGGAAGAACAGCGAAAATCCAAGCGGCAAGACAAAGTGTTTAAGTTGCTGCGGCTGTTGCACCAGGAGATTAGCCAGGTGCGCGACATTTCGACCATTTGTCGATTAACGGTACAGTTTCTTGCTGAAAAGGTAAGCTTCGATCGCACTATCATTTTTCAACATATCCAAGATGCGATGCAACCGATCGCCTTTTGGGGATATAGCCACACCGAGCTGAGGCATCGCAACTATGATCAAATTCTCACCTGGAGCAAACTATCATCCCCTCTACTGGTGAACGGCACGACCTCGGCAAACCCCGCCATTTCTGCAGCGATGGAAACCCTGCTGGAAATGAAATATTTTCTGGCCTTGCCCATGGGGTTACCCCAGGGGAAAAATCGCTATTGGATGATGCTGGGCAACCAGATTGAAGGCACGTTTAAGCGCCCGATTTTGACGCCATCCGATCTGGAAATTTTTCAAACTCTGTCCCAACAAATTGCGATCACCATCTACCAGACTGAACTCTACACCGAGTTGGAAACAGCTAAATTCAGCGCGGAAGAACAATCCCACAGATTGCAATTCACTCTGCAAGATCTCCAGAAAACCCAGGCCCATGTGGTTCAGGCAGAAAAAATGTCAGCACTCGGCAATTTAGTCGCCGGTGTTGCTCACGAAATCAACAACCCGATCGGCTTCCTCAACGGCAGTATCCACAACGCCAAAGAGTATGCGCAAGATCTGCTGGGACATCTCACTCTCTATCAACAACATCATCCCAATGCAGCCGCTCCTGTCCAGGATAATGCCGAAGACATTGACCTAGAATTTCTCAGCGAAGACTTGCCGAAGTTGCTTGACTCGATGGAAAGGGCCAACGATCGCATCAAAGGCATCAGCACCAGCCTGCGAACTTTCTCCCGTGCTGATACGGAACACAAAGTCAGTGCGAACCTGCACGAAGGTCTGGATAGCACACTGCTGATCTTGACGTATCGCCTCAAAGCGAATGAATATCGTCCGGCGATCGCCGTCATCCAGAACTACGGCGAGATTCCAGCGATCGATTGTTTCCCTGGACAACTCAACCAGGTGTTTATGAATATTTTGGCAAATGCGATCGATATGTTTGATGAAGTGGCTCAAACCCAGTCTTGGGATGAACTTAATGCTCATCCGCAGCAAATTACGATTCGCACCACTGCCGATTCAAACCAGGTTCAGATTCAAATTTGTGACAATGGGAAAGGAATGACAGAAGACGTGAGGGCGAAAATCTTTGACCACTTGTTCACTACGAAAGGCGTGGGTAAAGGAACGGGATTGGGATTGGCGATCGCCCATCAAATTGTAGAGGACAAACATGGTGGTAGCTTGGATGTTCAGTCAGCGCCAGGGCAAGGCACTGAGTTCTGCATTCGACTGTCGATCGTGGGTTGAGCAGCAATTCTGTCGGATAAGGTTGCAGATAGACAACTGTGGCGACGCAGTACAACAAATCGTGCAACGGCAAAATAAAGATGTTTGGAGAGGATACTAAAGTTACTTGCCGCCGCTAAACTCAATCGTTATACGGCTTCGGTCACAGGTGCATCGGTTCTTCAAGATGATTGATAGAGCATCCAATATTGAAGGGTCCCAGCACATTAGTTCTAGACCAAGATTCTGCTTCTTCATCTAAAATTGTGAGTGGATTTTGAGGTCAACAATATGAGTATTGAACTTGAAGCAATTGTGAATATGTTGTGAGATCCACTTTCAATCGTTCAAAGGAACCGTTAGACGGCATCATTTTCACACTGTTCAGCTCCTTAATTAGTAGAGCACGGACGATGTATGTCAACACGTATGTCCTCAGTGTGCCTGAGGAGAAAAAAGACACCTATATCCGCATCGCGAATCTTTTCGCCGAGGTTGCCAAGGATTTCGGTGCGCTTGAAATTTTCGAGAATTGGGAACTCGACGTGCCGGATGGCGAGCACACTGACTATCGTAAGGCAGTCAAAGCCGAGCCGGGTGAGAAGATTGTCGTGTCTTGGGTCGTCTGGCCCGACCGAGAAACGGGTGCCAAGGCGCATAAGGGCATGTTTGCCGACCCGCGTATGGCTGAACTGGGCGAAATGCCATTCGACGGCAAGCGCATGATCCTGGGCGGCTTCGAGCCAATCCTCATATACCGAAAGGACTGAGGGGCAAGGATGCTCAAGCGTGACCAAGAATTGCAGGTGCTGCCTAACGTTGAGCAGCATAGACTTGTGAGGCTAAGTGATGAACGATCCTGCACAAACAACCAAACAGTACGCTAACAAGGACTTGAAACAGAGAAGGACTTGGTATTCTCCCGTAGCAGAAGCTTACAACAAGGTACGCCCCTACTATCCAAGAGCGTTGATTGATCGAGTTATCGAGTTGACTCAGCTTGCCGATGACGCAACGATCCTTGAAATAGATAGATAGAAACTTTGCAGGTCGCCTTCAACTCTTAAATCTTTCTGCTTTCCAGGTTGTTCGGAAAAGCTGACGGTGTTAACGGCTCTCTTCACAACTTGGAAAACTTCTCAGATTCACTACGAAGAAATAAGTGATTGAGGTGCGCTGAGCGCACCTCAATCACTTATTTCTTCGTAAACTTTGCCAAGTCGTGTCTCTTGCCGCTGTCTCCCCACAATCCCATTGCACACCGACCGTATTACGACGGTTGATTGAGTCCGCGATGTTCTCTGCGGTGGGTGAACGGGGTCGTTAGGCTTACATCTTGCAGTGCGTAGATCTGTGATCCCAAAATCCACGTTGGATCATTGAAGGGGTCTGGTCATTACTGCGTTCATGGTGACGCCCCCAGCGAGGCATTTCTCAAGAAAAGCTGCCCGTCTATTTAGGATTTTTTGAGTTCGTACACAATGCTAGGAGACGGGGTAAAGCGTTACTGGGAAGCTTGCGAGATACTCTACTGAATTAACTCCCTGACACAAGGATTGAGCGATCCAAAAAACATGCCGATCAAACGTCAAAATGACGGCAACCCTCACTCAAAGAATACGGTTCACCCCAATTTCAAAAGATGGCAGAGTTTCTAAACTAAGGTCATGGGCGAAGTTGCAGTTCTCTATCACCGTAGCTCAGCACAACGCATCATTGAGCCAAGTGCTTTAGCGTATGACCTGAACACAGGTGGACTGCTGACAAAACCGACCCGACATTGGTTCGGTAACCCGCCCTTCATCCTATCGCATTAGACAAGCAGTATAGAGATGAGAAAGCTTCCATGACTGGAAAGGTTGAGTTATATCTCTTGAGACCTGAAAGTTTTGGTTGACGCAGAATTTTGATGCACGTTCACCCTGATTACACACGTTGATTACACATATTTCAATAACCCTGTCGTTTAGCGGAGCAGTAATTTTATGGCAAAGGTCGTAGGAATTGACTTAGGAACAACAAACTCATGTGTCGCTGTGATGGAGGGTGGAAAGCCCACTGTCATTGCGAATGCAGAAGGGTTCCGAACAACTCCATCCGTTGTTGCCTTCGCAAAAAATGGCGATCGCCTGGTCGGTCAAATTGCTAAGCGCCAGGCGGTGATGAACCCTGAAAACACCTTCTATTCAGTCAAGCGATTCATTGGCCGTCGCTTTGATGAGGTGAGCAATGAGCTAACGGAAGTATCCTACAACGTGCTCAATGTTGGCGGTAATCTCAAATTAGATTGCACCACCAAAGGTGAAAAGTACGCACCTGAGCAGATTTCGGCTGAGGTTCTTCGCAAGCTGAAAGAGGACGCTAGCAAATATTTGGGTCAAGACGTCACTCAGGCGGTGATTACTGTTCCGGCATATTTTAATGACTCGCAGCGTCAAGCAACGAAAGACGCTGGCAAGATTGCGGGTCTCGAAGTATTGCGAATCATCAACGAGCCAACCGCAGCATCCCTGGCGTACGGATTGGACAAGAAGAGCAATGAAACAGTCCTAGTCTTTGACTTGGGTGGTGGAACATTTGACGTATCGGTTCTAGAAGTTGGCGACGGAGTCTTCGAAGTTCTCGCCACCTCTGGAGATACTCACTTGGGTGGTGACGATTTTGACAAAAAAATTGTGGACTACCTTGCGGGAGAGTTCATGAAAAATGAAGGCATTGACCTTCGTAAAGACAAGCAGGCTCTCCAGCGACTCACAGAAGCTGCTGAGAAGGCAAAGATTGAGTTGTCCAGTGTGACTCAGGCGGAAATTAACCTGCCTTTCATTACTGCTACTCAAGATGGACCAAAGCACCTCGATACGACATTGACCCGTGCTCAGTTCGAAGAGCTAGCGTCTGACTTGATTGATCGCTGTCGGATTCCTGTCGAGAATGCAATGCGTGATGCAAAGCTCTCGAAAACGGATATTGATGAAGTGGTGATGGTTGGTGGATCAACTCGAATTCCTGCCATCTTGGACTTGGTGAAGCGAGTATTAGATAAAGCTCCGAACCAGTCTGTTAACCCGGATGAAGTGGTTGCGGTTGGTGCGGCAATTCAGGCTGGCGTCTTGGCTGGCGAGGTCAAGGACATCCTTCTGCTTGACGTCACACCGTTGTCTTTAGGTGTTGAAACCTTAGGTGGCGTGATGACCAAAATCATCCCTCGCAACACCACGATTCCAACGAAGAAGTCTGAGGTGTTCTCAACAGCTGCTGATGGACAGGCCAATGTTGAAATTCACGTTCTCCAAGGCGAGCGCGAAATGTCTTCGGATAACAAGAGCTTGGGAACCTTCCGCCTTGACGGAATTCCTCCGGCTCCCAGAGGCGTTCCTCAGATTGAAGTCACCTTCGACATTGATGCTAACGGTATTTTGAATGTTTCTGCGAAGGATAAGGGAACCGGCAAGGAGCAATCCATCAGCATTACTGGAGCATCGACGTTGCCTCAGGACGAGGTAGAGCGTATGGTTCAAGACGCTGAGGTGAACGCCGAAGCTGACAAGGAACGTCGTGAAAAGATCGACGTCAAGAACAATGCTGATTCTTTGGTCAACCAGACTGAGAAGCAGTTGGAAGAACTGGGAGACAAGGTTCCTGCCGATGATAAGGCTAAGATTGAAGGCTTTATTAGCGAACTCAAGGACGCAATCAGCAAGGACGACTATGACAAGATCAAGTCTACGATGACTGAGCTTCAGCAGGCGTTCTATAGCATTAGCGAGAGCCTATATCAGGGTGCGGCGGGTGCCCCAGGCGCTCCTGGAGAGCCTGACATGGGTGCTCCAGCTGATGCTGAGCCATCTGATTCCTCTGGTGGTGACGATGACGTGATTGATGCTGAATTCTCTGAATCCAAATAAGGTCACATCGGGAAACAAAAAGGGGGACACGAACATTTGCTCGTGTCCCCCTTTTTGTTTCCCGAATGAGTAACCACCCAAAACTAAAGATATCGCTTTAAAACATCAACCGTACGCTGGCCTGTTTTCTCCCAGCTAAACTGTTTGACTCGTTCAAGTCCGGCGGTGCGGAGGTCGTGACGAGCGGTGTCATCGGTGAGGATGGTGCCCATGGCGAGGGCGATCGCCCCCACATCATACGGGTCAACCAACAGCGCAGCATCCCCAGCCACTTCTGGAAGAGAGGACAGATTCGACGTGATCACGGGGGTGCCGCAAGCCATTGCTTCCAACACAGGCAGACCAAATCCTTCCCACAAACTAGGAAAGACAAGGGCGATCGCCTGATTCAACAGCGTTGGTAACGCCTCATAGGACACGTAGTCTAGGATCTTTACCTGGTCAGCAATGCCAACGTCTTCGGCATGGGTTATCAATTGGGGTGTGAACGTGGGATCGGGCGTTCCTGCAAGCCAGAGTTCTACCTCGCTTTGCTTGGGGCATTGGTGAAGCAATTGGGCAAAGGCCTCAATCACTCGATGGATATTTTTATGGGGATCGGGGCGACCCAACACTAGGAAGTAATTCTGTTTCGGCAGATCAAGCATTCGAAAATGATCCGCATCGTAGGCGAGGGGAATGGGCGTGATGGCAGCGGCTGGAATGTCGAAAAAATCCATCACGTCTTGGGCTGTGGCCTCTGAATTGGCGAGGATATGGTCGGCCTGCCGCAACACCTGAGGAACGTAGTAGCGACTGTAGAGGGTAAGAGGTGACAACCGCTTGGGAAACCGAAGCGGAATCACATCATGCACAGTGACAACAGAACGAAGCCGAGACCCCAAAGGTGCTTCGGGAATGGGAGAAAATAGCAGCGACGCATCCAATTTGTGGCATAGGGGCGGAAGACTCATTTGTGTCCAGAGTAGTCGTCGGGCATGCCCCTTGCTTCCATGGTCTGCTGTCATGGTTGTTGGAATGAGGTGAGTTGTTTCTCCTGGAAATGGCTGGGGCGTGAGTAGCGTTGGGTGCAGGTCATGGAGATGAGGAATCAGATTCATCCCGTAGGTCATCAGTCCAGTTGGCTGACGATTCAAAAATGCAAGATTAACGACAAGACCAGTCACAGGTTTTCTATGCCCCAAATCCCAAGGATTTCAGCAATTTTTTGATGCGATCTATCGCGGAGTCCTGAAGCTGAGACGACAGCAATCCCCTGTCCTCTAAGCGCTGACTCCAGATTCGTTGAGTCAATGCCAAAATATGGCTCGACCAGGGAGGCAGAGCAGGAATGTCTTTTCTATTTGAAAACACCACGAAAACGGTGTTCGCAAACACGGGCTTGAGTGTTTTGATCGCCCATTCAAAGGATTCTGGATGCATATTCATGTAAGCACCTTTGTGAACAATGACCCAGTTGAGTTGAGGTATCCCATGGAATGGTTCAGTGGATAGCGTAAACTGCCTGGGGAATAGCTCGCTGAACTCGCTTATCGCAGTCAACCGTTCATCGGCATGAAGGTGAGATGACAAAAAGTCGGCAACCTCTCGCCAGAAGACGTCATGGTTTGGAAAGGTGAAATAGGTGAATTGATTGGCGGCGATCGCCGCATCGGTTGGGAAAATACGAATGCGGTGAATGGCAAGACCCACGGAACGGGTATCGGAATTGTCGGGGTCAACCGAGTTGAGCGATGCCGTGCGATTGACAATGAACTCCAACCGAGTGAAGGGGCGATGGTTCTCTAGCCATTCTTTGGCAATAATTCCTTGGAATGTTCCAGCGGTGGGGGTCTTTTCCATCGGTCCTAACTGGATCTCTTGCCCATTGACGCGCATTATCAAGCTGTCGAGGACGTCGGGGGCGATCGCATTCAACACGTGAACTTGAATGGTCAAATCTTCCCCTGGGTTGAGGGCTAAGTCCATGGTTGACACAGGATCCGGCCCGGTCCATCGAAACGGCTGATCGGTAATCAGAACACCGTTATTTCTGCCATTGCGTCGATGCCACCCTGATCCATGAATCGGCTGAAAACAGTTGAAATCATAAACCGATACAGGCGATTGAGGGGGATGGATGGCATAGCACTGCTCATAATGCTGTTCGAGAGGAGCCAGCAATAGCTCAATGCTTTCTTCTGGAGTGGCGGTTCTGTCCTTGAGGCGATCGCCCTCGGCTGGGGTTGGGTGTCCATACGTCGCCTGAAGTTCATCAATCATCTGAGCATAGTCTCGCTGAAAGCGATCGCGCCCGTATTCATAGAGTGCGATATCTAGCTGATTGACGCTGGCAACAGCATCTAGCGTTTCCTGAGGAATGTCTTCCCGTCGCGATCGCGCTGACGCCACGCGCAAACTTTGATAGTTCGCAATCGGATACCACCCAAAGATATAGGCCATGAGAAAAACAGAATCTTGAAAGCGTTCCGTCAGCCCCACAAATAGGATGTCATCCACATTCTTTTTGGCCATTGTCAGCAGCTCATCATCCGAAAAATCGGCAGATGGGTCTGGCCCAAGCCCCCCCACACCAATGGCAAGCTGGCGCACCTGACGATTGCAGGTGCGGGCTCTTACCTGTGGATCTGGATGGCAGGTAAACGCTTCGAGGCCACCAATCGTTGCCTCTTTGAGGAGATCCGACAACGGTTTGTCGTCGGGCTGATTGCGAATACGAGCTCGTTTCCAAAATTCATAAAGCGAAATGGCTCGATCAATTGGATCTCGAAGAATCGTAGCAAAGAAGGGCTTCTTCTTAAAAAATCGATGGACTTGATGATCGTAGTGACTGCGAAACAATCGGTAGCGGTCAAGCTCCTCTGGAGAATGTCTGCCGATGACATTATCTGGAAAAATGTCATCCACATGAAAGTTGGCGTCCACAATAGATGTCAACGTTGAGCCAGCCGTTTTGGGAATGTGCAACAAACAGAGCTGATCCTCTGGTTTGAGCGGATGATACAAGCGGTGATCGTGGGTGACGTGAGTATCGCTCGTGGAAACAGTCATTAACTTTCTACCCGACTTAATGTCATTGCAGCCTCTGCTGTAGAAGCTTTTTCTGAGGCAACGCTGTAGCTACATACTCTATCATCCCAATGTCTAAGTAGATGTCCATCATTAAACGTATCCTTACAAATCCTGTGCCGCCCGCTACGTGGGCGGCACAGGATTTGGGGTTTTAGTTTTCACTTTAATAACGCCAATTAATAACGCCAAGCTACTGACCCTATTTCCTAGCGCCTAGAGATGCCGCTGTGGTTCAGTCTCTCTGCTCTACCTGCCATGCTAGACACGATCTCAGCAGCGAAGACAGCGAAGCAAGACAACTGAATCCTACTGAAAAACGTCAGGTCAGTGATACAGTGCTTGCTAGCAATAAGTACTTGGATGTCATTACAACCAAAAATCCAAATCCTGTGCCGCCCGCGCAGCAGGCGGCACAGGATTTGGAA